>JBJESD010000014.1:0-4993 GCA_051882595.1 Oscillospiraceae bacterium
GCTTTCCTCTGCGGTAGCGGTCGTGTTGTGAATTACAGTGTTTACATTCTCCATGCCGGTTGTTACCTCCGCAACAGCTGCAGCCTGTTCATCGGAAGCATGGGAAATCTCGGACATAATGCCTGTGATTTCGTCAACACCGGTTACTATATCGTCAAGCGCAGAAGCGGTGGTTTTCGCAAGCTCTGTGCCACGCTGTACTGCTTCAATGGACTTTGTGATAAGCTGACCCGTCTGCTGAGCCGCCTCGGAGGACTTGGAAGCAAGATTTCTTACCTCGTCTGCAACTACCGCGAAGCCCTTTCCTGCCTCGCCTGCTCTTGCTGCCTCGATAGCCGCATTAAGCGCCAGAATATTGGTCTGGAATGCAATATCGTCTATTACCTTGATGATATTACCGATTTCCTGCGCAGACTGCTCTATTTCGCTTATTGCACCAAGCAGATCCTGCATACAGCGAGTGCCGTCCTTTGCCTGCCTGTCGGTCGTCTGAGAATGCTCAAGAGCCTTGACAACGTTCTTGTTATTCGCTTCCGTCTTATCAGCAATATCAAGTACCGTAGAGGTGATTTTCTCTATTGCAGCAGCCTGCGTAATGGCGTTATCCGCTAAGGACTGGGAGCCTTCCGCAAGCTGCGCGGCGCCCTGGTGCACCTCGTTTGCAGACCGGGTTACCTCTGCCATCGTAGTATTAAGTGAAGAAAGGATATTATCCAGCGAGCTCTTTATCTCGGTGAAATCGCCTCTGTAATTGTCGGTTGTATCAACCGAAAGGTCGCCCTCAGCAACAGCGTTAAGCACTGTTCTGATTTCGCCTATGCAGCTGCCAAGCACCTCGAACATCTCTCCAAGGGCATTGGTCATGACTCCGTCTCGTCTCCAAGCGTGCATACGGGAACAGGGGTAGTGATATCGCCCTCTGCAAACAGACGGAGTCTCTCGGCGGACTCAATGATAGGCTTGCAGATAACTTTTGCGCGTATTGTAACCACAATAATTATTGCAATGATAATAGCAATAGTGACAGAAGAAAATATAGCGATATTTCCGAGAATACTTGCTGTTATGGCAGACTCGGAGGTTCCCACAGCAACCGTCCAGCCCTCCATACCATCAATTGCGTCAAAACCGAACATATACGAGCCGCCGTTGAACTTAGCGGAAAATGTACCCTTTCTGTCGGTCATCATCTTTTTTGCAAGGTCGGACACACCGGAAAGCTCAGCCGGTACTTCACCGTTCATTTCTGTCATAACGGGAATAAGCTCGGCGTCGGAGCAGGCGATAACCATGCCTTTGTTGTCCAGAATGAAGCATATCGGTGAATCTCCGAAGCTGACATCGGCAATGTGGTTGTTAAACGTGTTGACGTCAAGTCCGCCGTAGGCGAGATATTCTTTTCCGTTTGCACTGAAATACTTGCCTGCCATAATGGTAAGGCTGTTGTCGGTCATTCTGACAACCGGGCTTGATATGTAGGTGCCTTTATTCGCCATTGCCTCGCGGAAATAGTCTCTGCCCGAAATATCCGTGTCGTTATAGGTTTTTCCGTCGGCATAGGCAATTGAAAAATCCTTAAAATCGGTGGAACCGGACAGCTTCTGTAAAAACTGCTTTCTCTCCTCAAGCGGTATCGATTCGTCGATGGCCTGAGGATTATCGATAACGGGTGAAAACTGCATATCAATGCTGACCGCAAGGTATTCTATGTTTTCCTTATATGACTCGGCAATAGAAGACGCTTCCTCGGCAAACGACTTTATCATAGAAGAATTTGTCATAATGCCCGATATCAGCGTAAGTATCAAGCCCAAAGTAAACGACGGTACAAGCGAAAGCAGCATGATGCGCCTGAGCAGGCTAGTTCTTTGCCTGAACTTTGCAATCTCAGCCTGAGCTGCCGATTTGATTTTCCGGTTAGTTTCTTTTAATCCCATATTCCGCCTCCGAAATGTTTTTATCATCAACAACTTTGATGATAATTTGTCAATCTATTTATATTATATCACCATTATGAAGACATTGTCAATATGTCGTTACGTTGAATACGAAAAAAAGTTACAACAATCTACAAAATGCACCTTTTTCGCTATACTTTTTGTTGCTTTTCAACAAAGAAAATGAAGTTATCATTCCGTTTTTATGCATTTCTGCGGTAGTTATGCAGCAAATCACAACAGTGAAGCAAAAATGCTGTACTGCAAAAATGCAGCACAGCACTCGATTAATTATTCATTCACTTTTCGGTACAGAATTCAACCTTTTTGCCCTCAAGGATCATGTTGGTGGTTCTTACCGCACACATTTTGCCGCACATAGAGCAGGTGTGTCTGTCGGCAGGAGGAGTGCTCTCGAAATATGCCCTTGCCTTATCTCCGTCGAGAGCCAGCTTGAACATCTCTTCCCAGTCGACATTGTGACGGGCATCGGACATTGCGTTATCGCGTTCTCTGGCATGAGGTATGCCCTTTGCAATATCGGCGGCGTGAGCAGCTATCCTGCTGGCGATAATGCCCTCCTTAACATCGTTGAGGTCGGGCAGTCTGAGGTGCTCCGCAGGCGTTACATAGCACAGGAAATCCGCTCCGCTTGCCGCTGCTATCGCTCCGCCTATCGCAGAGGTGATGTGGTCGTAGCCGGGCGCGATATCCGTAACAAGCGGTCCGAGAACATAGAACGGAGCATTATGGCAGATACGCTTCTGAAGCTTCATATTGGCTTCTATCTCGTTCATCGCCATATGGCCGGGGCCCTCTACCATGACCTGAACATCCTTTGCCCATGCGCGCTCTGTAAGCGCACCAAGCTCGATAAGCTCGGATATCTGTCCGCCGTCGGTAGAGTCGTCAATGCAGCCGGGACGCAGCGCGTCACCGAGGGAAATGGTAACATCATACTCCCTGAGGATATCAAGCACCTCGTCGTAGTGCTCATAGAACGGGTTCTCGTTGCCCGTCATCATCATCCATGCGAAAAGCAGCGAGCCGCCTCGGGATACGATGTTCATTCTTCTCTTGTCGCGCATGAACGCCTCGACAGCGCGGCGGTTGATTCCTGCATGGATGGTCATGAAGTCAACGCCCTCTTCCGCGTGAGCGCGCACTACCTTGAGGAAATCCTCTGCGGTGATATCAAGCAGATCCTTTTCAAGATAACCGATAGCGTCGTACATAGGAACAGTTCCTATCATAGCAGGAGATTTTTCAACAAGCTCTTTTCTGAAAGTATTGGTTTTGCCGTAATTGCTGAGGTCCATAATGGCTTCTGCGCCGAATTTGAGAGCCATATCTACCTTTGCCATCTCTACGGAATAATCCTTGCAGTCGCCCGAAATTCCGAGGTTGACGTTAATTTTTGTGCGAAGTCCCGTGCCTATTCCCTCGGGAGAAATGCTCTTGTGATTTATGTTGCAGGGAATGGCAACCTCGCCCTTTGCCACAAGCTCACGAAGTCTTTCGGGCTCCATGTACTCCTTTTTCGCTACGGTCTCCATCTCGGGCGTGATAATGCCTTTCTTGGCAGCTTCCATCTGTGTTTTATACTCTATCATATTTTACTCCTTTACTGTGCAAATCTGCTGTTTATGTCAAATCCGTGGTTCATAGGTCCGCTTCCCTTTCCCAAATCAAGCATAAAGGAAAGCGCTCCGGAAATATACTCTTTTGCAAGCCTTACAGCTTCTGCCATATCATAGCCCTTTGCAAGACCGGCCGCTATCGCGCTTGACAGGGTGCAGCCCGTTCCGTGGGTATTGGGATTATCGATGCGTTCTCCGTTGTACCAGCGATAACCGCCGTCAGCGTAAAGCAGGTCGTTGGCGTCATTGACGCTGTGACCACCCTTTAACAGAACAGCGCAGCCGAAGCCCTCGCTGATACAGCGCGCCGCCGCGAGCATATCCTCTGCATTTGAGATATGCATACCCGACAGTATCTCCGCCTCGGGTATGTTCGGAGTAACGACCGCCGCCGCAGGAAGCAGCTTCTCCGTAAGTGCTGCTACCGCATCCTCGCTTATCAGCCGCGCTCCGCTTGTTGCCACCATCACGGGGTCAACCACAACGTTGACCGCCTTGTAGAAGCTCAGCCTTTCCGCGATAACTCCGATAAGCTCCGCCGTGGCTGTCATTCCGACCTTGACAGCATCCGGAAAAATGTCCGTGAACACCGCGTCAAGCTGTTTTTGCAGAAAATCGGGCGAAACCGCGGATATCGCGGTAACTCCGAGCGTATTCTGCGCGGTGAGCGCCGTAACCGCGCTCATCGCATACACTCCGTTGGCTGTCATAGTCTTGATGTCCGCCTGAATTCCAGCGCCGCCGCTGCTGTCGCTTCCGGCAATAGTAAGCGCAGTTTTCATACGCCTGCACCTCCCTGCATAAGCATGAATGCTTCCTTAAGCTCGCGTGCCGCATTCATGGTGTCGTCCGCCTTCATTATCGCCGAAACAGCGCAGATTCCGTCAATTCCGCTGCCTTTAAGTACGCCTATGTTATCCTTGTTCAGTCCGCCTATCGCATTCACCTTTATCGGCACCGCCTTAACGATATCCTTAAGCGTATCCACCGAGGTGAGGATTGTCTTGACCTTTGTGGTGGTAGGATAGATAGCGCCCACTCCGAGATAATCTGCGCCCTGCTTCCATGCTTCAAGAGCCGCAGGAACCGTCTTTGCGGTTGCTCCCACTATTTTTTCTGCGCCCATAAGCTTTCGCGCAGTGGCAACCGGCATATCCGAGCTGCCGACGTGCACCCCCTCTGCGTCTATCGCAAGTGCAACATCCACTCTATCATCAATGATAAGGGGAATTCCGTATCTCTGCGTTATTGCGTGAACCTTTTCGGCAAGCGCTATGTATTCGCGCGTGGTCTTGTCCTTTTCACGAAGCTGTATCAGGGTTACTCCGCCCTTGCAGGCTTCCTCTGTGCGGCGCAGGAACTCTTCTTCGGAAAATGCCGTGCTGTCGGTGATGAAATACATCGTAGTGTCCAGCT
>JBJESD010000015.1:0-4976 GCA_051882595.1 Oscillospiraceae bacterium
AGTAATTGGAACATCCGAAAAGTCGGATGCACACAGCAACGTTTGTGCATTATTAAAACTGAGATATGCTTTATCTGCTCCCATATCTCTGTGACCGAGCATTTGAGAGATAGAAGTAACCGGCACTTCAGCAATCGCAAGCTCTGTTCCGAATGCTCGGCGTAGGCTATGAAACGACCGGTATTCAATCTTGTCGATTGATGCTAGTCGGCAGTATTTATCAATCATATAATCTAAGGGGCTTGTGCTTTTTATTGCCTCATACGGAGGGTAAGCCCTAAGAAATACATGAGAATCCTCGCTTTCGGGTCTTTCTTCTAAAATATACGATGCAATCGCATTAAGGGTTTTTCCGTTCAGAGGGACAGAAAGAGATGTCCCAGTCTTCTTTTGGACAATACTTACTTCCGCCTTCCTCCATTCAATGTTGTTAAGTTGCAGATTTCTGATGTCGGCACAACGCAATCCCGAATTAAACGCAAGCAGAATTATAGCTGCATCCCTTTTGGGTGTTTGAGAATGGTTTTCTATTACACCCAGCATAGCCGTGATATCAGTCTGAGTGAACGGGGCTATGAGCCGATGCGGTGGAGCCTTTGGACTGAATACACTTAGATCTGTCTTTATTTCTGCCAAATGATGTTCATTCAGGTACTGTACCAGATATTTCAGTGAGCGTAGGGCACAGTTCATATTGTGAGGGTTTTTCTCTGCAACCACAGGGATAAATTCGATAAAATCTCTATCTGATATTTCGACAATGCTCTTATGCCGCTTCTCATAAAAGCAGAAAAATTGCCGCATAACTATGCTTAATTTATACTGATGGTCGTGAGATACTCCGCTTTCTTTTAATGCTGAATCAATCAGCTCCTGATATTCCGCAGTGGGTTTATATACTTTAGTGTCTTTAACGATGGAAAAATCAACTTTGCCAGTATTCACATATGAGCGAATACGAAAAGCAGCAGTGACAAATTCTCTATAGAATTTACGACCAATTGCCCCTTGCAGATGCCGTTCTTCCTGCTTTTTGCATATTTCCTCCAGCAAATCATCTGAATAGATATCTGTGCCATTGTCATGATGATAATTAACAATGGGTGCATAAACACTCCATTTTTTATCTCTCAATGAACAATCGCTACATCCACGTATCCGCATGGCGTTTATAACACCATCCACTGCATCTTGAATTTTGATCATATATCATACCTCCTGTTATAATTGATGCATTTCAATTATAACAGAAAAGCCGAATATTCGTTTGAAACATACTTTATTACGCTGCATAATTAAATTTATCGGCATTACTTAACTTTCGGCATTATTCAAAAAAAGCCGAATTCGGCTTTTTATCAAGAGCTTTTACGCCTCCGTTGAATGTGTAGACCGAGGACTCGATCCGCTGACAACTAATCTCGTGGTTGCAGATATCGGACGGACAGAGAAAACAATTTGCTTGGCGGTTACACCATCGCTGAAATCCTATGGCGTATCTGGACGAGCAAGACTCTTCGAGGTCATCCAAAGAGTCAAGGAAGTTAATAACGGTCGTAAATATAAAGCACCCGGCAGAAAGCTCGACGGTGCCTCATCCAACGACATTGAACTGAAAAACAATCCATCGCTTGCCTTGGACTACATCGTAGCCCCTCCTCGGATGGCTCACTATATGGAAGTCAGCGCAAAAATTTATGATGTGTACCTCAAATACATTGCTCCCGAAGATATCCACGTTTACTCCATTGATGAGGTGCTCATTGATCTAACCCATTATCTCGGCACATACAAGCTCACTGCCCGTGAAATAGCGCAGATGATAATTAAGGATGTGCTTGAAATAACAGGCATCACGGCAACAGCAGGAATCGGCACAAATATGTACCTCGCCAAAATTGCTATGGACATTATGGCAAAGAAAATGCCGGCTGATAAAAACGGCGTCCGAATCGCCGAGCTTGACGAAATGACATATAGAAAAGAGCTGTGGGATCACAGACCGCTTACCGACTTTTGGATGGTCGGCGGCGGAATCTCCCGTAAGCTCGAAGCAAACTATATGTACACAATGGGCGATGTTGCAAGGTGTTCCCATTACAACGAAGCAAAGCTCTTCAAGCTGTTTGGCGTTAATGCCGAGCTGTTGATCGACCGTGCTTGGGGATGGGAGCCTACCACCATAGCCGATATACGGGAATATAAGCCCTCCTCCAACAGTATGAGTGTAGGACAGGTTTTGCATTGCCACTACGACTATGAAAAGGCAAAGCTCATTGTCAAGGAAATGATAGATCAGCACGCTCTGGACCTGTTTGCCAAGGGACTTGTTACCGATCAGTTGGTTTTAGATATCGGGTATGATATTGAAAACCTCACCGATCCCGAACGCAGTTCCAAATATCACGGCGAGGTGACGACCGACCATTACGGCCGTAAAGTACCGAAACACGCGCACGGAACGGTGAATCTCCAAAAGAAAACTTCATCCTCCCGTGTTATTACACAAGCAGTCGTGGATTTATACGACCGCATTGTGGATAGGAATCTGCTGATCCGCCGCATCAATATTGCCGCCTGCAAGCTCTCGCTTGAATCTGATGTAAAGGATGACGGTGTCGCCGAGCAGCTCACCCTGTTCGATGATCCCGAAGAACTACAGAGAAAGAAAGAAGCTGAAAATGCAGCTCTTGCCCGTGAAAGACGGATGCAGAAAGCCGTGGTAGATATAAAAACACGGTACGGAAAGAACGCTATTCTCAAAGGCATGAACCTGCAGGAAGGCGCAACAGCTAAAGATAGAAATTCGCAGGTGGGTGGTCACAGAGCATGAGTAAAACAAAATCCGAAGAACTATATGCGGATATAATAAACCTCCCGCATCATGAACTGACCACACGGCAGCGAATGCCTCGAATCAATCGCGCCGCCTCTTTCGCACCATTTGCAGCCTTAACAGGCTACGATGATGCAGTAAGGGAAACGGCAAGACTTACCTCGGAACGCATTGAGCTTGACGAAGGTACAAAGGAAGTTCTTAATGACAAGCTCAGAATTGCTTTAGACAAAGCAGATGAACAGCCCGAAATCTCAATTACCTACTTTCTGCCGGACACAAGGAAATCCGGCGGTGCGTATGTAACGGTCAAGGCTGTAATAAAGCGAATAGACGAGTACGAAAGGCTTGTCATATTCACAGACAAATCGACTATCCCCATCGATGACATTTACGAAATCGAAGGAGATATATACAACGGCTTATATTGAATAAGCAAAAACTAAATAAATGACTTTAATTCGTGCAAGCGGAGCCGGTCTTTGACCGCGTCTTCCAAGCGCCGTACAAGGTCGAGATCAATAGAAATCCTACGGGATAATTCTATCTATTGGTCTTGAATTGTACGGCGCTTTTTGTTTGCCCGATAAAAACCTTGTACGGTGATTGGAGTCCTTTCTCGGCTTGCACGGGAAAGGACTTGCAATGGGAAAAACATATTTACTCAACAAACCCCAAAAGGACGGAACTACAGCTTTAAGTACGGCAACGAAGGAGGAATGGATTGCCGCAGTAAAAGGAAACAAAAATCTGCCAACTGAACAGCGGCGATATTTTATCGTCGACTGTATTGAGGAAGGCAACGACATCGACCGCATGATCATTGAGGTATCCTATGACGAATACCGCCGTTGGAACAGCCGGCATACCATATCTGAACGCAACCGCAAGGAAGGGAAAAAGTTCCAACACCTATCATTGGATGCTGTACTGAACGAATCGGACGGAATTGAGCTTCTGGAGTGTGTCGGAGGCATTGAGGATATAGAAGCCGAAACGCTGG
Source organism: Oscillospiraceae bacterium (assembly GCA_051882595.1). Taxonomy (GTDB): domain Bacteria; phylum Bacillota; class Clostridia; order Oscillospirales; family Ruminococcaceae; genus CAG-115. Next base: position 3,840 of record JBJESD010000015.1, read on the forward strand.
ACGAAATTTATATGAAAGAACTGAAAAGACAGCTTGCTGCTTGGAAACCCTGGGCAACAGATATGCTTGAAATTTACCTCGCAGGCAACAAAAGAACCTGCTCGGCGGCTATGGCGGCAAAATACGGTGTATCAGAGCAGGTAATCCGCAAGTATAAGCGGCAATTTGAAGAATTTATAAAAAATTTTTTCACAGGTGTTTCGTTTTAGGCTTTCCGAGTTGTGGATGAATAGTGAGGGAGAAAAAAGCTCCTTCCTCGTTTCTGTATCTGCTTGGAAGCGTGCAGCTCATTGACAACTACACATACAGCACACCATTACTTCCCCTCTGCTGTCGGCTAAACCCCGGCGAGCCACATGAGCGAAGAATCGGATAAGCAATAAAAGCTGTTACCCGAAACCTTCATGACTCAGACGGCACGGTGCAATCCGTGACGAAGGCGATAACAGGCAGAGGCATTAAAGGTACTTGCGTCCAGTCCTAAAGCCGAGCGTTGAAGCGGTCAGCAGAGCCGTGAGCCGTCGCAGCAAAGGAGGGCGCCTCGGTGAGAACCACGGAGAGGTGAGATTCCTATGAGGCCGAAGGCACGGCCGGTGGATGTGTTCCCGAAGATCTAAAATCTTCTGTCCGGGGATATCGTGGATAAATACGGACGAAAACAAAACGATTGATACAAGAACAACAAGGCGGTCGTTTACTCATTTTTTTGAGCCAAACGTCCGCCTTTTTACTTATTACGGAGGAAAACATGAAACAAGTGAAACGCGGCGAAATTTACTTCGCCGATCTTTCGCCTGTAGTCGGCAGTGAGCAGATGGGAACCCGTCCTGTTCTTATTTTACAAAACGACGCAGGCAACAAACATAGTCCGACCACAATTGTGGCGGCAATTACAAGCAGAAAAACAAAACCGAATCTGCCCACTCATGTCAAGATCAGCACTGACGGTCTGCAATCTGAGTCGATAGTCCTGCTGGAACAGATCAGGACAATAGATAAGTCCCGACTCGGCGATTATGTGGGAAAAATGGATAAGGATATGATGGGCAGAGTTGACCATGCCGTCATAACGAGTCTCGGTATTAAAGTAATGGAGGAACTACTGAAATGATTACCGCAGAGAAAGAAAAAGCCGAC
>JBJESD010000016.1:0-4837 GCA_051882595.1 Oscillospiraceae bacterium
GGAAACGGGACTTTTGAACTGAGGTGCGTACAGTATGAAAAAGCTTATCTCAGTGTTACTTCCGGTCATATTAATGCTCTGTACTGCTTGCCGAAACACACAGACGGACATTCCCGAGGAACTTTATAATGAGTCTGATACGGTTTCATTGGAAGAATACATTCAGACAGCGGAACTAAATAAAACGGAGGAGATAATTACGGAAATTCCCGAGAACTTTGTATATATTAAGGGCGGAACCTTTCAGATGGGAAGTCCCGAAAGCGAAGCCTGGCGAAGTGATGATGAAACGCTTCACACAGTTACGGTAAGCGATTTCTATATGTGTGAATTTGAGCTTACCCAGGGCGAGTACAAAAAAATCACCGGTGAAGAGCCGAGCAGCTTCAAGGGTGATGATCTTCCCGTTGAAAATATTTCCTGGCTTGATGCAGTCAGATTCTGCAATGAACGTAGCAAAGCCGACGGGCTGACACCCGTTTATAACATTGACGGAGCATCGGTACAGTGGGACAGAGGTGCAAACGGCTACCGCCTGCCTACCGAAGCGGAGTGGGAATATGCCTGCCGTGCCGGAACGGATACTCCGTTTAACACGGAAACCTCCATCAGCGCAGACGAAGCAAATTATTATGGACATTATCCGTATATGATCGAGGATAATTATTTCTCACAAAGTCATCTTGATACATTGCCGGGACAGTATCGTCAGACAACAGTTAAACCGGGCAGCTTTTTACCCAATGCTTTCGGTCTTTATGATATGCATGGAAATGTAGGAGAATGGGTATGGGACTATTACGGCGAATATGACACGGCTGAACAAACAGACCCCACAGGACCGGAAAACGGTACATTAAAGGTTTATCGTGGCGGCGGCTGGAATGATTTTGCGAAAAATTTACGTTCGGCATATCGTGCTGCTCTTGCTCCCGATAAAAAAAGCTTTAATATCGGAATAAGGCTTGTGCTTAATGCGTCAGCATCAAGCGGTGTTGTTTCCTCGGAAAATGACAGTACCGAAACAAACGCAAACGGAAACGTGCTTATTGCATATTTTTCGTGGGGCGGCAACACAAAGGGCATTGCCGAAGAAATTCAGCGTCAGACGGGTGCGGATATTTTTGAAATCACCTTGGTACATCCCTATTCCGACGATTATAATACCGTTCTCGATGAAGCCCAAAGAGATCAGAATGAACAGGCTCGTCCGGAGCTTGCTTCACATATTGAGGATATGGATAAATATGATACCATAATTCTCGGCTACCCCAACTGGTGGGCTTCTATTCCAATGCCCATTGCATCGTTCTTGGAGGAATATGATTTTGATGATAAAACCATAATCCCGTTCTGTTCCCACGGAGGTGGGCGTTTCGGACAAAGCCTTACCGCTATTGCCAAACTGACTCCCGATTCAGTAATGGGAGAAGCACTTTCGATACATTATTCAGGCGGCTCCGAAATGCCCGATGATGTAAATGAATGGCTCAAAGCAAACGGAATTATCGGGGAATGAAAGGAACCGGAATATGAAGCCTAAAGCGGTTATCAAAATTACAACAGATATTGTTATGACCCTTGCTCTGCTTTTTCTTATGGGCTATCAGCTTTGGGGAGAAGCAGCGCACGAATGGGTCGGAGCAGCTATGTTTGTCCTTTTTATCTTTCATCATATCTTGAATTTCGGCTTTTGCAAAAGCATATTCAAAGGAAAATACACACCTGTGCGGATATTACGAACGATAACAGACTTTCTGGTTCTGGTCGATATGATAATGCTTATGTACAGCGGAATTGTAATGTCACGTCACGTTTTTGCATTTCTTCCTATCGAAAAAGGTATGGCACTTGCAAGAAGGCTGCATATTTTAGGCTCTTATTGGGGATTTGCCCTGATGAGTCTGCATTTAGGACTTCACAGAGAGTTTTTCACAATGATAGAAAAAAAGAAGTCGGAGCATTATTCGTTAAAATACATACTGACCGTTATCGCCGCCTTGACAGCGATGTATGGAGCAGCGGTTTTTATCAAACGACATTTTATCACATATATGTTTTTGCGCTCGGAATTTGTTTTCCTTGATTATAACGAGTCGCCGGTATTATTTTACGCTGACCACATTGCATTGATGGTGTTATTTATTTTCATAGGTTATCTGATCTCGGGTGCTTTCAGACGTTCTCGGGATAAGGCAGAACACAAGCAGGAAATGACAAAGTTTTAAGTTCCCCCTCAAAACAGCAATGTAAGCTATCATATTATAAAATCAAAATACTGCCTCCCGAAAGTCAGACCAAAGAACTGACAGAACGGGGGGCAGTATTTTTTATAAACATATAATTTTAGGGGAAACGAGTATAATGCTTATTTGCTCTGCAAAGCCTTTTGTAAAAATTCCCTGATCGTGACAGGATCACGTCCCAGAATATTTGTCAGTGTAAATGCGTTCCCGCAAAAGCTGTTTTCGTTGTAATGGCGGAACATGGCAAGAGCTGTCTGCCCTGCATAGCTGTCGGGATCTCTATGTGCAGCCGCCAGAAAATCCGTATCGCTGATAAAGTTGCTTGTGACTTTTCGTCCGAGAAGTTCTGAAAGTATGCTTTCCATATCAGACAGAGAGTATGCTCCCTTGCTGCTGAATTCATAGGTGCCGTAGGTGTACGCTCCCGAAGCTATTATTTCGGCAGCAGCGTCGGCATAGTCCTTCATATCAACAAAGCTCATTTTCGTCTTGTCGGAGGTGTAGAATTTCTGAACAAAGGGTCCTCCGTTCTTTAACGATTGAATAGCAGGCGTCAGCATCTGCATAAACACAGTTGGCTGAATTATCACATAAGGAATACCCGAATCCACAAGAGTTTTTTCAACTTCCTGCTTCCTTTTGTGATGAGGCATATCCGACAGCAAAGAATGCATGACCGAGTGATAGATAAATGTGATATTGCCAATGCTTTTTGCTAATTTTATCAGCTCGACTCCAATCTCATCCTCATGTGGATTAAACGCATTACATATAAAATAAACAGTGTCAATGCCTTTCATAGCATTGGCAGCATCTTCATGAGATGTCAGATCTCCGATAAATACCTCGGATGCACCCTCTGCAAGCACAGCTTCTTCATTTTGTTTATTGTGTATCCATGCACGGGTCTCAATCCCTTTGGCAGACAGTGCTCGCAAAAGGTGTTTTCCTACCTGTCCGCTTGCTCCTGTTACTAAAACCATTTATTCCTACCTCCTTTATATTCTGTCCACATGAATGGAAAGGGTAAGCTCTTTGGGTTCGACCGCTTCTCCTGCATAGCCGATAACAATACCCGACACAGCGGTATGATCATCGGGTATGCTGAGCGCTTTCTTTAAATCGGGTACAGCGTTTACAACCATAGCGCTTCCCCAAATAACAACGCTTCCAAGCCCCTGTTCCGTTGCTTCGAGCATCATATTCTGCATAATGCAGCCTGCATCGGCATATTCGATATTGGGAAAAGGCATCTTTTTCGTTGAAACAAGTATCAACGCAGGCGCATTGTATAACGGGTCAAAATCCACCTGCATATTCGCTTTTAATCCTTCGGAAATTGAACGAAGGATCTCTTTGTTCTGAACGACCGTAATTCTTAAATGGTCATACAGACTTTTTCCGACAGGTGCGGCACAGCCTGCTTTAAGGATCTGCTCCAGCTGAGAATCCTCTACGGAAATATTTTTGTAAGAACGTACAGCTCTCCTTGATGAAATAGCACTCAGTAATTCCATAATAAATAACCTCCGAATTTATTGACATTGAATTTATTTGTTGGTATAATAATTATACTATATATTTTTTTATAAAGCAAGTACGCAGTTTATACTTACCAAGTATTATTTTTTGTACCATGGAGGTTATGATACAATGACTTTTGAAGAATTCCGGGAATATATCAAAAATGGAACTCCGCAAGAAAACTGTCCTGTTTCAAAAACGCTGGAGCTACTGGGAGGAAAATGGACATCCCGAGTTATATATGAGTTAGAAAAAACCGATCAGCTGAGATTTGGTCAGTTGAAAAAGAATCTGGACGGAATTACCAACACAATGCTTTCCGCAACCTTGAAAATTTTAGAGGAACGTGGAATTGTTGAGAGAAAGCAATACAATGAGGTGCCTTTGCGTGTAGAGTATTCTTTGACAGAAGCAGGAAAATCAATGCTTAATATCTATTATGAAATGGCAAAGTGGGGAAGCACTTATCTATCCGATTGATTTGCCCTTTCCCAATTTGTGCTTTTTATCCTTAATCTCGTCACATAAATTATCCGCATACCTCTGAATATCATCAGTAATCTGCCAAATCTGCTGCCGATACTCCGCAAGCTCTGTATCCGGGCTGTGATCGGTAACGCTGTTTTTTAGTGCGAGAGCCTTTTTACGCATCTCCTTGAAATATTCATCGAACTTGTTCAGTATGGCTTCATCCTTTTTCAGCTTGCGTTTCAGATTGTTGCCCGTTGTGTAGAAAATGTCATAAGTCCGCTGAACATCACTCTTTGCGTTTCTTTCCCGTACCTCCTTTGTCCATTCGTTTTTGTTTACAAGCCTGCACTCCTCCGAACAGAAATCGGATTCTGTCTGCTTGCTTTTTACGATGAGCTTCCGACAGATCGGACAGTTGGAAATAATGCGGTTTGACTGCTTGAGAATGTCGCAGTAGATACGGAGAACAGCAAGAAAAGAGTCTTCGGCTACATATCCCGTCTGCCACGTTCCGTTGTTGTGGGTATAGTAAATGTGGATAGTCAGATCCGTAGGAGCATCGTTCAGCTGTTCGGGAATGTCCCAATATCTCACAT
>JBJESD010000017.1:0-6746 GCA_051882595.1 Oscillospiraceae bacterium
AGGACGCGCTTTGTATGTAGGTCTCCGCCTTTGTCAGATATGCTTTGTCGCCTGTCGCGATATAAAGCCACGCGCCTGCCCATGCAAGCTCGTCATAGAAGCCGCTCCAGGAGTTGTAGAAGCCGTTAGCCGCAGTATAGCCGCTGTCGCTCTTTGTACGCTCGGCGAAGTCGTAAAGCTGCTTTGCGTGCGTAAGGCACTTTTTGGCATATGCAGGGTCGCTCTTTTCAAATACAGCAGCGCAGGCGGCAAGCGAAGCCGCAGCCTCTGCCGATACTGCCGAGCCGGGGCTGTTCACGGTGACCTTGTAGGAGGGTCTTTCCATCTGCATTACCTCTGCTGCGCCCCACCATGCATGGTCTGCACTTCCGTTGCCGACCTGATAGTAGTATACATCGTCCTGCGGATGGCACTTTATCAGATAGTCGTTGACCCACTTGATCGTGTCGAGAATATAGTCAAGCTGACCGCTCTTTTTGTAAGCGTCCCTGTCCTCGTACACCGACCATGCGAGCACGGAAGAGGTGTAAGCCATAGGCAGGTTGAATTTCACATTGTCGCCTGCGTCGTAAAGACCTCCGGTAAGGTCAAGCCCTGCGTCGGAGCCGTCCTTCATTCCGGAGTCTCCGCGCCAGTTTGTACGGGCAGTTGCCTCGTCGATATCGCCCGACCGCTGGAGCTCGTAGAACAGTATCGCCTTTTGAAGCGCTTCACCGTAATTGAAGCTGCCTGTCGAGGGCGTTCCCTCGGTTCCGCTGCCGTTTTCGGTGAAGCCTGTCTGGTTTTCGGCAGGCTGGGATGTGGTAGTGGAAGATGTGGTAGTCGTTTTTGAGGTCTGCGTTCCCGAAGCCGAAGAAGCCGAGCTGCTTGTCTGTGCCGAGCTGCTTTGTGTTGTGACAGGCTCGCTGTCAAAGTCGGCGGTTGTCGTGCTGTCCGATATTACCGATGCAGTCGTTGACTGAGATGTGCTGACGGACTGCTCGGTGCCTGCTGTCTGCGAGGTCTGTTCTGCGGTGTCAGATGTTGTGGTCTGCTCCCCAACGCTTGTGGCGGAGGAGTTTTCGGATGTATCTCCGCCGACTGCGGAAATATCGTTGCTGCAGCCGGTCAGAAGCATAGAAGCTGCGATGAATGCCGCAGCAAATCTTTTGCAAAGTTTCATAAAATATCCCTCCCGAATATTATAATACCTTATTATTGAGTAATTGTCAATAAACAGCGCAGTTTTATATAAAAAATATCTCCTTTTTGCGGAAAATGCCTGTTAAGACTTGCGAACGGCAGTGTTACACACAACGGCAGGCTGCGCATATACTGTAACACCACGACTTTGCAAGTCGGACGATAAAGTCCGGTGTGATATGGAGGTGCAGTATGATAATTTACACGGTAGAAAGCGGCGACACGCTGAACGATATAGCGCGCAGGTTCGGCATATCTCCGCTGAGAATCGCAGCGGACAACGGTCTGCGAAATGCGTCGAGGCTTGTTGTTGGGCAGAATTTGCTGATAAACGCAGACAACATCCGCTATGTCATTCAAGAGGGGCAGACCCTGTATTCGGTCGCGCAGCAGTACGGCGTACCGCTTGAGAGCGTGATAGCGGCAAATCCTACGCTCAATCCGCTTAACCTGCAAAAGGGCGAGGTCGTACTTATTCCGCTGGGCGAGCAGCCGCAGCGCGTTCCTGCGATAATCAACGGGTATGCATATCCGACGATAACGCCGAGCGCGCTGAATTGTGTGCTGCCGTTTCTTACGTTTCTAAGCCCGTTCAGCTACTCGCTGACTCCCGAGGGCGACCTTATTCCGCCGGATGATAACGACCTTATTTACCGCGCGGTGCGTGCCGCGGTAATGCCGCTTATGGTTGTTACCAACCTGTATGACGGCGGCTTCAGCACCGAGGTGATTTCCTCTGTACTCAACGACAGCGATAAGCGCCGAAAGGTGATAGACGGCATACTTACCGAGCTTCGCAACAAGAGCTATTACGGCGTCAACATGGATATCGAGTACATCTCGCCTAACGACCGCGAGGCATACAACAGCTTTTTACGGGAGCTTGCCGAAGAGGTGAGGGCGCTTGGATATATACTGGTGGTTGCGCTTGCGCCGAAAATTTCGGCAGATCAGCAGGGGCTTCTGTACGAGGCGCACGACTACGCCGAGCAGGGCAGGATAGCGGATTATCTTATCCTCATGACATATGAGTGTGCCCCATAATGATAACACACGTTCTTATAAAATTATTTGCCATTTCTAGGCAAGCGCGGTAATATGCCAAGTGTGAAGCAATCGGGGTCTATCCCTCGATACGATCCGTTGCCGTCTTTTTCATACACAATCCGCTCAACGATCTGCTTTAGCCACTTGTTCTTATCCACTGGCTCAAGAGTATCGTAGATTTCAAGCAGGCGTTTTATTGATGGGACAAACTCGGCTTGAACTTTTTGTCGCTCAATCACCTGTTGGTGTTCGGATTTAAGTCGGTCAATTCGTTCGCTTATTTCGGTAATCTGCTGTTCGATCGCCGAGGATCGCTGTTTGAATATTTTCTCCGTATAAGTTCCGCGTTCAAAAAAACTATATACGTTATCAAGCTGTGCTTGCAGCGATTCGATTTCTTTTTCGGATTGAGCAATCGCTTTTGTGAGTTCTTCATCGAGATTTACTTCGTGTTTGACTTGAGCCTTATTAACACTGTAATCATTTACCCAATTTCCGAGCATACTCAGCACTCGTTTCTCTACGAGAGGAAATAGTGAAGATACATTAGTGCATCCGGGTGTATTACAGCCAAGATATGCACCCGATTGCCTGCCAGTCGCACAGCGATAAGTTATAGCGTGACCGCATTTAGCACAATAGATTATTCCAGCAAATGGGTTAACATTCTTGTTCAAGTACTTAACAGGCGTGGGCGGATTTGCGGAAATCAGCTCCTGCACCTTGTAGAAAAGCTCCTCAGAAAGAATCGGTTCGTGCAATCCATCCACTACAAAATAGTCGCCTTCCTTCGCGAACACTCTTGATTTCTTCTGCCCTTCCGGGGTGACCGTCTTCTTGACCTTACGGTATCCCCAGCGAATTTTCCCGATGTACACGGGATTGATAAGCATATGCTGCACGCCGTATATTGTCCAGTAGTCTTTTCCGGCTACCGACTTTATTCCCAGCTCGTTCAATCTTACTGCGATTGCGTGAGGACCGAGCCTTTTCTTTTGACCGTTCACCTCTGCACCGTCGGCATACCATTCAAAGATCATTCGGACAACCTTTGCCTGTTCCTCTATGATTTCCAAGGTAAACCCTTTATCGTTCGGGATTTTGACCTTGCGGTACCCGTATGGTGGAACGCTGCCGACATACTTTCCCTCTTTGGCTGAAGCCTCTCTGCCTCGGACAAGGCGGCGGTTGGTGGTAGTGAATTCGCGCCGCGCCATAAACAAACCGAATTCAAAATACTCCTCATCGAATTCGTTCTGAGGGTCGTATGTCTTGAGCGGTGTGATAATCTTGGTTCCGGAATACTTGAATGTCTGGGCGACAAGTCCCTGATCCATGGTATCACCGCGGGCAAGACGTTCGATTTCCATAACGAGTACGCCGTCCCACTCGCCTGCTCCAACCTCTGAAAGTAGCCTTTGCATTTGAGGTCGAGCGGCAATCGTTTCGCCCGATACAATTTCCTCGTATGTGGCGCTGATTGTGATATTCATTCTTCGTGCGAGTTCCAAGAGAGCGGTCTTGTGTCGGGATAAAGTTTCGCCCTCGCCGTGTGCCTCGGCTTCGAGGTCTGCACGCGATTTACGCAGGTAAATGCAGTATCTGCTCATGTTCATCTCTCCTTTTTGAAAAATAGCCATTTCTGATATAAAATAGCGATAATGTATATTGCGAAACATTTATTAAATGTGATATAATCTATTTAGCACCGGTGACTTTAACGAAAGGGGAAACGTCATGAAACATGAAATATCAGTCTGCCAGTCCGAGGAACAGCAGGCGGTCACTCTTGGTGCTGTCGAGTTATTTGAACAGCTCGATGTTGAGGTTCAGGAAAGCATTCTTGCTCTCTTGAGAGAAATTCTCAAAAAGTAGTCTAGGCATTGCCCCACCGGAAACGGTGGGGCTTATTTTTATTTCTGATCGATTTTAATAGTCTTCTTGAAATCGTATGGCTGATTTATGTACTTTGCGCGAACACCGGATACTGCCGCGCTACTTTCAACAATTACTGTGCCATAGTGGAAAAGTTTTCCAAGGAGCGGCTCAACTATAGTAACGCCGCTGATCTTATCAATGGGAAGTTCGCTCTGAACAGAGTTGAAAACGCCGCTTTTAAGAATTACGCGCTTGTCTGTTACATAAATCTTGGTAGAAAGCAAGTATTCAAGCCTTGTCAGTGAGTAAATCAAAACAAAGCCTGCCACTACGAGAGCTACGATACCAAATACGAAGCTGTTCACGGTATTTACGATTATCATAATGATACCTGCGATTACAAGTGCCGCCGTTAAGCAAATTGTGATGAGGAAGGGTGCCATATTCGCCTTGGAAGTCTGCTCTACCTTTTCGCCGTCTGAAAGTATTTTCTTGATGTCCATAAATAAATCCTCCTGTTTTTATTCATAAGCCTTTATGGCGTTATGCTTGTTCTGAAAGTATACCTTTAATCTGTGCGATAACCATTTTCTGTTGTTCCACCGATAGCTGATTGAAAAGGGTGACAAATTCGGAGGTTCTTCTTTCTTGATCTTTAGCATTAGATATAGCGTTGTCGCGCTCCATAGGTACATCATAACCCATTAACCAAGCCTCAGATACATTAAGTGCTAAACCCAGTATTGTAAGCTTATGCTGCCCCGGCTCCGTCTTCCCATTAACATATTCGCTGAGTGCATTCTTTTTTAGCTGTACGCCATACTGCTTACAGAACGGTTCACACTTTTCCAGAATATCTACTTGTCTGAGATTTCTGGACTCCATCAAAGTTTTTAATCTTTCTGATGTGTTTGAGATTTTCATATTATCACCTCCGACAAGTATAGTATATCACGACTTGAACAAAAGTTCAAGTGATTTTTGAAAAAAAGTTCAAAAAAAAAGAACATAAGTACTTGACAAATCGAACAGCTTGTGGTAATATAAGATTGAACAAAAGTTCGACAACGCCGAACCAAAGAAAAGGGGTGAGATTATATGCCTTATAATTACAGCAAGCTATCTGGTCGTATTGAGGAGATATGCGGTTCTCGTGCGGAATTCGCCAGAAGAATGCACCTTTCTGAGCGAAGTATATCCCTAAAAATGAGCGGAAAAATTCCGTGGACACAAAAGGACATAGCTCAAGCCTGCATTGTCCTCAGTATCGACACCTCGGAGATTCCCGAATATTTTTTTACCTTATAAGTTCGATTTAGTCGAACTTATAAGGTTTGGAAAGGGAGGCAAGCAATGAAAAAGCCAACTACAGCAAAAGCATTCAAATTTATTATTGCCGCGCAAGAGGCAGCAAAAGACAGACCATTCGATGTACCAATACCGTTTCGATGTCCATGGTGCAAGGGAAATGCCCGAGTAGTTAAATCAAGCTTGAATGGGCATCATCATGCCGTGTGTCACGGCTGTGAAATGAAGGTGTTTGAATGAGCGAGGTGAGAATGGTGGATACATACGAGCATCTGATCAAGTAGGCTACATACGCGCTGAAATCGCAGAGCCGTGACCTTGTATATGAAGCTTACGGAGCAGCCAAGATGGCGAGAAACCTCGGCGCAATAACAAGCGATCAGATGAAAACGCTGAACGATATGCTTGTAAGGCACGGTCTGAACGACCTTGCGAACAGCAAGATTAGATGAAAGGACAAACAAATGATAGAAGCAGACAAGATGACCGAACAGGAACGCGAGAAGCTGACTCGTCAGATTGAGTGCGAAACCCGCGAAGACAAGCAGGCAATATGCAACGCTCTGTGCGCCGCCTTACAGCTTACAAGAGAAGGTGCGGACATTGAGCGCCTGGAATATCGTCGGAGACCCGGCGAAGAATACGTCATTATCCACCGCGCGTGGAACAACCGCGACAGCATCAACGTGACATGGGACAGCGGAGCGGCAATGATATGGGACATAATGAGGTCCTTGATGTAAGCAAGTGAGCAAGCCCACGCAGCATACAATGAACGGAGGTGATATGTATGGCACGAGCAAACCCACAAGAGATACTGGATACCGAACCGCACATTGTTGAGCGGTTTTATGACGAGAACGGCCGCGAAATCGGGTGGATAGCTGACAACTTTGTTGTTAAGACGCAGCAAGAGGTTGACAATATCCTTGAGGAGCTCGGAAAGATATGGGGCGAATCGTATGACCGCAAGGCTCGCGAGGAGCTTATGGCTAAATCATATTGATAAATTATACTATGGGACATATGACTGGAAAGGAGCATACATTGGATTACAGCAAACTAAGCGAAATCACGGTAACGAATCAAGCGGAGCTTGACGCGATACCGGACGATTTCAAGGGCAGAATTTATATAAAATGTATCGCTGCGGTGTCGGTAAGTAAGCGGTATTATTTTCAACCTGTGGCTTGTGGCAACAGCACGGTCGTGGCTAGGGGCAACAGCTCGGTCGCGGCTTGGGGCAACAGCACGGTCGAGGCTTATAACAACAGCTCGGTCGTGGCTAGGGGCAACAGCACGGTCGAGGCTAGGGGCAACAGCTCGGTCGC
>JBJESD010000017.1:6846-20866 GCA_051882595.1 Oscillospiraceae bacterium
GGCTTGGGGCAACAGCACGGTCGTGGCTAGGGGCAACAGCACGGTCGAGGCTAGGGGCAACAGCTCGGTCGCGGCTTGGGGCAACAGCACGGTCGTGGCTAGGGGCAACAGCACGGTCGAGGCTAGGGGCAACAGCACGGTCGAGGCCGGAAGCAATGTTCAGGTTGTTGACCGTCAGCGGAATGGTACAATAATTCTCAGCGGCAACGCCCGTAAGGTACACATGCCAAAGAATATTCATGATTTCATGGATTTCTACGGAATCAAGCACACAGACAAAACAGCCATATTTTACAAGGCGGTACGCAAGAGTGAAGAGGGATACTACTATTCTGACCAGAATAACAGTTTTCACTATAATGCAGGAGAAACGGTAACCGAGAAATGCGATCCTGATCCTGCACGCGAATGTTCACACGGTATCCACATCGCACATCTTGATTGGGCACTGCGTTTCGGGTCCCATTGGAATAACCTCGCCATTCTCGAAGTAGAAACGGACATATCGGATATTGTGATGCCGAATGATACCGACGGAAAGGTTCGGACATCTAAAGTCAGGGTAATCCGTGAAGTACCGCTTGAGGAGTGCGGAGTATACGGCAAAATCCTCGCGAAGATGAGGGCGCCGCATGATTGAGCGAATGACCGCTGAGGAGATCCGTATTATGTACCGCGACGCAAAGGACAAACCCAAGCAGATAACGATACTCGCGGATATGAACCTCTGCCGACAAGCGGACATAAAAGCCATTCTGGACGGCAAAACGGACGAGCTTCCGCCGCCGCGCGATAACGTCCGACACGAATCCAGACATTACACCACCGAGCAGGAGAAGCGCGAGATAATCCGGCTTCACGGCAACGGCTTGACGCCGAAAGAGATTTCGGCAGCCACAGGTCGGTGCGAGCCGACCATCAAGAAAATAATCAAAGCGTGCAAGGAGGACAGAATGACATTCACAGAAGAGCAGACACCGCAGCAGAACGAACAGCTTCTGCAGGAGATAACCGAGAAGATAGCGGACAAGCCGCAGTCTGAGATACCGTCCATTCCGACAGAAAACTTCGGTGTAGCGGAGATAGCAGGCACGCTTATGGATTTCGTTACGCTCGGCCTGGGCACATATGTCGTTGAGATCAAGCGCGGCAAGGACGGCTACACTGTACGCGTTGAAAACGAGACTGAGGGCGTCGTACTGACAAGGAGGACAAGCCATGAACCGTGAAAATATCTGCGCCGTCATAGCGTTTTTGGCTATCATAGATGCCATCGGAATTGTCGGCTCTGCCGATGTCGGCACAATCGGCATGGGTGAGTGCTTCCTGCGGTGCACTATCGCTATGGCGGTGGCCATGATAGCGATGATAGTCGGTGGAACAGCATCTGGGAAAGCAAAAACCAAAACACTCATGGAAAGGAGAAATATTATGACTAATTACTTCGGAAAACAAAGGCTAACGCGAATCCTGTACAACTACCTTGTACAATCTGCACCGGAAAAGCTCGCAGAGCTGAAGCGCGAACTTAAAGAGTCTGGTGAATACCGCAAGTATGAAATTCGATACAAAAAGTATCGCGGCAGCGAGTGGCTTAATACATCGATTTTCTTCGGGGATATTGAGTACCGCTTTGAAATCTATTCATTTGGTAGTTCAGGCAAAAGAGTTACTCTCCGCGAGTATAAAGTCATTGACGGCGATCGCGGTGATATAGTTACCGAAACATTCAGCGGATTTGCCTACTATGACAAGGATTTCAATCCGATAACCGCTACTACCGACAAGTATAGCAATTTTTTGATTTGCAATCAATTGCAAAAAAAGTACAAGCCAAACATGGAGGTGAGCCAATGAAAAAGATACTACACAACGTGTGGCTTGTACAGGATAAGCTCCCTAGCAGTGACCGAGATAGCAAATCGCTTTATTTTGCCGGGCTTTGCACAAGCGAGATTGGCAACGAGGTCTCAAGATTCGAACCACTATCGGCTGATACCAGAGTCTACAAGAGCAAGCGGTCGGCTGATTCAGCCGCAAGGGTAGCTAACCAACACTACGAAAGCCCATTCATCGAGTCGGTGTTCATAGAGTCCGCAGAAATTGATGTCCCCGAAACAACGCAGAAAGCGCAGAAAGTACCGCAACATTCCCCTACAGAATCTGCCGCGCCTACCACGCTGCCGTCTTTAGTCCTTGTTCCTGAAAGCGAACTATGTGGTTGGATCACATTGGACAAGCTCTGTGGAAAGTATCCCTTAATGCTACGTAAAAAGGTCGGAATTGTATTTCGGTTCGCTATCGCATACAGCGAGAAAGAAATCCGATACCTGCCGGCGGATGAGGTTTTTGCATGGACAAGGTACTTTGAAGAATGTACCAAGTTCGTAGTCGGTAAGATCCGCGACCGCCGAATCGCTGAAGGCAAGGATCCCGACGGGGCTGACGAGTGGAAGAAAGGAGCGGGAGCATAATGCAGATTTGTCCGATATGCAAGAAAGTGGGCTATTCGTGGGTAAGATGCCCGCGTTACGCAGCGTCCGTGTGCATGAGCCATTGCGACGAGTGTCGCTTCTTCAGCGGATACAAAACATCAGTAGTTCACTGCTACTTCGGCAGCAAGGACGAAAACGGCACAAAAAAATAAGCCTTGAGCTTTCGCCCAAGGCACAAATGAAATAGGGAAATGAATAAAAAATATCCTACATAAATTATACATCATTTCCCTTAAAATGTCAATAGGGAATTTTCAAAAAAAGCGGCTGTAATGCCGCTTTGACGGCCTTGTAATGAGTATTAACGTTTCAACCATTTTCGTGTTTTGGCTAATCCAGAATGTAGAAAAATTAAGAGTGTAGCGTTGATCTCATATCCACCTTAGATTGATTAAATAGAAAAATAATTTTTTGTTAATCAATCAAGAGGGGCGGGGGGAATTTTCCCCCCCGCCAGTCCGCCTGAGAATCCCCAAGATAGGGGGAATGATAGTGAAGCGGAACTTTATCCGTGAAAAAGCATTTGACGCTCGGAACAGCAGGTACAAAGAAGTTGAGTGGTACGAGTATTCGGAAGAGGAGCAGGAGGCAGTAAGGCAGAGCAGAAAGACTCGTGCCAGAGCCTCTCCACCGAAAATAAAGAAACTCAACGACTGCTACAGCCGCAAGCATTTCCGATGGCTATTATTCAACAACTTCGGTCGGGATGATTTTCATGTGACATTGACATTTGACGACAAGCACTTGAAGAAAGGAATATCGGATTGTAAGCGAGAGTTTGCAAACTACATAAGGCGGCTGAAACGCCTATACCAAAAGCAAGGCTTGTCGCTGCGGTACCTTTACGTTATTGAGGGCAAGAATGACGGATCACGATTGCATTACCACCTTATAGTAAACGGTGGTGTTTCCAGAGATGATATAGAACAGCTATGGACTTGCGGTAAACGCACGAACTGCGACCGCCTTCAACTTGACGATGACGGTACACTTACCGCTCTTGCGAACTATCTTATGAAATCGCAGGACACCAAGAAGAAGTGCGAACGGAGCTGGAACGGATCGCAGAACCTCAAGCGCCCCGACATTACCGTTGATGACAACAAGGTATCAAGACGAGCAATGCGGAAGGTACAAGACGCTGCACGAAACGATGAAGTGCAGGCGGTAATGCGCAGGATATATCCGAAGTTCAGAATCATCGACTACGAGATTGGGCAGAACCCCGTTACAGGGCGAGATTATGCACGATTTAGAATGGTTCGATTAGAATAGCACAAGTAGCGAAATCAATCGTGGAGTGATTTGAGGGCATTTTCGCCCGGAAAATCATACTACAAAATCAAACAAACAGGTCAATACCCCCGAACGAGAGCGGAAAAAGCCCAAAAAAGCCGCGCGAAATCAATCGGGGAGCGATATAGGAGGAATTATGAATAAAGAAATAGTTGAACAGGCAATCAAGAAACTTAGCGAGAATCCCAAGAAACTTTCTCGGAAAGCTAACGCAGTGAAAGACGACGTGATTTTGCAACTTATGGGTTTCTGCAAGCAGAATAGCGAGTTTGCACAGGCTGTGGTGCAGTCAAAGGGAACGGTAGCTGATTGCTTGGAAAGCACGATAAAAGGCAGTGGCGATTCAATTTCGGATTTCGATGTGTTTAACAAGGCAGTAACGTTCTGGTTTCCCGGTGCGAAAGTCATTTTTTCAATAAAGCTTGATATCGGTGACGGAGGTTTCTCCAACGAGCCAGAAGAACAAGCTGAAGCCCCAACCGAACAGCCGAAGAAACATCGTATTGAGCTGGACTTCGATGATCTGCTGTGAGGTGAGCGGCGATGAAAGATGAAAAAGCACTAGAGCTGCTGAAAGGCTTTCCGGATATAACGCCGGAGATAGAGAAGCAGATGAGAAATCTGCTGAAACAATATATCATCGTTGACCATAAAAAAGGTATATGCCGCTGCACATACTGTGAGCAGGCATTCCCATTCTCGAAAATCCGTCAAGTGGAGATCCCGCACAAGGGTATAACAAACTGCCCAGAATGCGGCGAATATGTAACTCTTATTCAAAACTATCATAACTTCAACGGATCTGTTTTGTCGGACGAGGTTAACTGTATGGTATTTCTTTCGTCCCCGAATGATGATAATTTATACATACGTTGTTTTGGGCTTAGGGTAATGTTTGAGAAAAGGAAACTCGCCCCGAACATATATATCGACGAATATCAGCGGTATGTCTTTACGGAAAAGAACGCTGCAAGATACGGCAGGAACAAGAACTGGTACAGAGAGCCTCTGGCGCCTGGAACGTATTACTATGGTTTCAACTGGTCGGAATGGGTTCATCGAAAGCAAGTCACAGAGCCGGTTTTCCGCACCTATCAGGCAGCATACCAATGCGTTAATATTGAGTGCATAAAGGACACCTGTATGCGGTTCAGCGCGGCTGATATGGTCAAATTCACTTATCCTATGTACCCGATAACATATCTTAGATTTTATCAGAAAAACCCCGGGGCTGAGCGGCTTATCAAATGCAAACTGGGATATCTCGTTTCTAACGACCTGCGCGATCGTCATATGTCCAAAATAAACTACAAGGAAACAGAGCCGCACAGAATGCTTGGTGTTGACAAACAGGCTTTTCGAGCTATCCGTGACGGTAGGATAAAGTATGAAGCGTATCTGTCAATAGCAAAGGAGTTTCCCGGAAAATCAGTTGATACTTTAGTAGCCTATGACCATGTCATAAACGGTTCATATGGCACGCTTGACCGTGTTTGCTATGGAAGGTCAAAGGAAGAGGTCGTAAAATATCTGATGAAGCAGACGGACATAGACCATGGCGCGCTTGATATTTACAAGGATTACATCGATATCTGCCATGAGTTGAGATATGACTTTAAGGACAAGGCAGTGATTTATCCGAGAAACCTTGCAGCGGCGCATGACAGGGCGGTTGAAGCCAAAGCGGCTATTGAAGCAGTAAAGGAACGGGGTAAGAATATAGAGCGGACAAAGCGAATGCAGAAGATGAAAAAAATGCGCAGCAAGCTGGAATTCCGCAGCGGCGAATATATGGTGATACAGCCAGAAAGCGCCGAAGATATCGTCAGAGAGGGCAAGGTGCTCAGCCACTGCGTTGGTGGCTATGCTGGGCGTCACGCTGATGGGAAATTGTCTATCATGTTCCTGAGGAAAGTCAGCGAACCGGACAAGCCTTTTTACACGATTGAGGTTTCAAGCGGTTACAGTATAGTACAATGCCGGGGATATGCGAACAATGTTCAGTCGCGAGGCGGCGTGCCTAAGCCGGATGATATCAAGGAATTCGAAAAGCTGTATCAGGCACATTTGAACGAGGTATACGACATGGAAGTCAAAAGAAAAGCAAAGGCAAAACAGATTAAGGAAGGAGCATAAATCATGAACAGGTGTCAGTATTACAAGGGTAACGACAAAATTGATGCCGAAACCACGAAGATTCTCTGCTCGTACATGACGAGCGGTGGAAAGGTGTTCAAGAACAAGGACCCGGAGGGAGCGGCGCTGATACACTGCTGCTGGCATGGCGGAGAAAACTGCCCCCTCATGGAAGAACCCGAGGGAATTGCGCCAGAACAGAACAGTACTGATGAGATACCGCTCGATGTTGACGAATTGAACAACGAAGAAACTACAAGAGAAGAGGAAACAAAAATGCAACAGCAGATAGAAATACAATCCGAAGCGGCAATAACCACAACCGAGCGGCAGGAAAAGGCTATTAGATTACATAGGCAAGTGCTTGCCAATGGTCAAATCGCTGCAGACTGTATGGTAGCGATGGGCCGTGACCTCAAGGTGATAAAGGATGAAAAACTCTTTTCGGAGTTTGGATGTGAAAACTTTGAGGAGTATTGTGAGCAGAAAGTCGGCATCGGCAAGCGGCACGGCTACAATTTCATACAGGTTTATGAACGTTTTGGTGAACAGAGGCTGACAGAACTGCAGGGACTTGGCATAACCAAGCTGCTGGAGATAGCCAAGCTTGATGATGCGGATATGGCAGACCTTATGGAGAACGGCAATGTGTCCGAAATGTCGGTGCGCCAGCTCCAAGCAGAGATGGAGAAATACAAAAACAAGTGCGAACAGCTTACCCTCGACCTTGAGGATGAGCGTGATAAAAACCGCATTCTTAACGAAAACAACGATACCGCATCTCTGGAAACACAGATTGAAGATCTTAAGGGACTTCTCGCAGCGGCAAACCAAGAAAAAAACCAGCTGGAAGAGGGAGTATTACACGCAGAAAAGGTATACAAGGAGCAGAAAGCCGCCCTCATCGAAGAGCACCGAAAGGAAAAACAAGCCCTTGACAATGCAATCGCAGAGCTTAAAGACCTCAAGGAAGACAATGATTTTCTTACGGATGAGATAAGCAAGCTACGCAGGGAGAAAGAATCGATAATAAAGACCGAGTTATCCGAAGATGATATGGAACGTCTGCGTGACGAGGGCCGTGATGAAGAGCGTGAAAGGTATCTTGTGAAACAAAAAGTTGAGGAGAACAGGCACAAGGAAGAGATTAAAGCTCTCAAAGACAAGGCGGATGACGAGCGTATAACAGCAGTTAACGCCGCGCGAAAACAGGAAGCGGCAAAGTACGCTGCTGAAATTGAAAAGCTGAAATCCGAAAACGCTGCTTTGCAATCGAATGCACAGCCTGCGCCTGCACTTATGAGCGGCGCAAAGGATAAGGTCAAGTTCTATCTAGGACAGATACAGGCGGCATTCAACGCGGCGGCAGAGGCTATGAATGAAGCTGATGATGAAGAACGTGAGACGCTCAAAACAGCCTTGAAAACAGCGCTGGAGCGCATGAACGATGCCTTGAATAATTGATGAAAATGCTGGATTGTTTTCGGGTAGGGTTTACCCCTACTCGGAACAATCTACAGTGATTTGCTGAAAGGCATCAAGAAAGGTGAGTATGTACGGAGGAAAAAATGCGAATGAAATATCAATGCTGTTTCTGTTCTGCTCTTTACGACTGGTACGAGGGTTTGATGGAAAACCCAAAATACGATTATTTCGACAAAATAAGTGCGGAAGAAAAGGGTGAAAAATACAACGAAGAACCGGGTGTGTGGATACCTGCGAATAGTATTATACTCCGCATGGTGGAACCCGTCCACGATGGGATAGATGATGAAGTTGCGCTAGAAGATAAACCGGTTGGTGGTAACCTCGACGTATACCTGAACATCTGCCCGGATTGCATGAGAAAGCTCCTTGATAATCTGCACCCATATGATGAAGCTGATGCGTGGAGCAGTATATGAATGGAGGTGACAGAGATGTCAGAAATTTTATCCAAAGCCAAACCTATTCTGTTCAACACGGAGATGGTGAGGGCTGTTCTGGACGGAAGAAAGACGGTGACGCGGCGGGTTGCGCTCCCAAACTATGATTTACGTGAATTCCGCAGCGAGAAATATCCAAAAGGCTGGTGGATACGCGGCAGGGTGTACAAAGACTGGGATACGTTATTGGCAGCCATGAAAAGAGATGAATGCAAGTGCAGATACAGAAAAGGCGATATCCTCTATGTTCGGGAAACGTGGCAATACGGCTACCGAATGGACGATAACGACCAAATTATTGAGGGCACTGGGCGGTACTGGTATGCTGCCGATAATGACGCGCCTTTTAACTATTGGGTGAACGATGATGGAAGTCATCGTGACACAATGCCTTGGAGACCATCAATCCACATGCCGAAAGAAGCTGCGCGGATATTCTTGCAGGTGACTGATGTCCGGGTGGAGAGGTTGCAGGAAATTAACGCAGACGGTATCAGAAACGAGGGGCTTACTTCAATGGCTGTTCATGTTGGCGACATGGAAATCGCGCAAGCAGAATTTGCGCTGCTGTGGAACAGCACAATCAAGAAATCCGACCTCGACCGATACGGTTGGTCGGCTAATCCGTGGGTGTGGGTTGTTGAGTTTGAACGGTTGGAGGTGCAGGAATGGAAAACATTGAATTGAAGCCGTGCCCGTTTTGCGGGGGAAAAGCTTATCTTGAGGAATACAGCCTGAAAGAGATTCCGGCGCTCAGAAATACCAGGTACCACAAAGCTCATAAAATCGGGTGCAAGAGCTGTCAGATATATTTCCTTGAAAAGAGCATATTAACCGTTGATTATGGGGAGCTGAAATTCATCGAAAACGGGCTTGAAAAGTGCTTGAACAAATGGAACAAGAGGTCTGACAATGCGTGAGATTTTATTCCGTGGGAAGCGGACTGCTAATGGTAAGTGGGTCGAGGGTTATGTGTTTAAACAGCGCAACCCTGCCAACACCGAAGAAAGCTATATTAGAGTTCATGAAACCGATTTTAACGTTATCCCCGAAACCGTCTGCCAGTTCACCGGGCTTTTCGACAAGAACGGCAGGAAGATTTTCGAGGGGGATATCGTAAGATATTCAACTAACAAAGTTGGAATCATCAATTATGGAACAGCTTGTTTTAGCGTACAGGATATCAAAAGCCGCAATAATCCCGCTTTAGACATAGTGTTTGCAGAGTTTTCTAACGTAGAGGTTATCGGGAATATCTATAATAATCCCGAGCTGCTGGAGGTAAAAAAATGAAGAAAGTAGTTCTATCTGTAGCATTAAACGCACAGGATAACTTTAAAACTGGGGACTGCAAAACCTGCCCTATTGTTTTGAAAAAATATGAGGAAATCCAACGCTGCGAGGGAATATACAAATATTCGTGCCCACTCGGATATACCACTATAACCTGCCCTATGGAGGTGAAACAGAATGGCTGAATACATAGAGCGCGAGCAGGCGATTAAATGCGCCGAGGAATCGTACAAGATGTGTAACTTAACGATGGCGGTGGCTGATGGTGAGCGCGAGATAAACAAGTGCTATAAAATGCAGGAACTCTGTAAGACAATCGAAGAAGTATTTAAAATCGTTCCTGCCGCCGACGTCGCGCCGGTGGTTCATGCGCACTGGATAATTTGCAGTGACGGCTATTATCCGTATTGTTCGCGCTGCAGAGAAGAGCCGACAAGCAGGGAAATGACTAAGTTCTGCGACCACTGCGGCGCCAAGATAGACGAGGATAAGGTATGAAAGTTAGCAACTATGAAAAATGTAAACATTGCGAACGAAGAAGTTGGGTTACGTTGTATAAGCCTAATGGTTATCACAAAATAGGCATAACCCACGTTTATGCGTTCTGTACACTACACAAAATGCGCTGTTTAACTATAAAAAACTGCAGTGCGCTGATGAACAAGAGGTGAACGCCAGTGAATGAACGTCGGAAATTCACGCCCACCGAGCGCAAGCAAGTATATGAAAAGTTTAATGGGCACTGTGCTTATTGTGGTTGTGAAATCACTCTCAAAGATATGCGAGCCGATCATGTCCAGCCGCTGTACCTTGGTGGCGTTGATGATGTTTCAAATCTTTATCCAGCCTGCCGAGCGTGCAATCACTACAAATCAACCTTCACCGTTGAGAAATTCCGAGCGGTTATTGAGCACGCACCGGAAACCCTCATGAGGGATAATGCAACGTACAGAAGCATTGCCAGATTCGGGCTGATAACGCACCCTGAAAAGCCAAGTGTACGTTTTTATTTTGAAAAGGAGCGTAGCAATGGCTGAATACATAACCATTGGCGATTGCGCCGCAATATTTCAGGGGCGCAACCTCGACAAAACCAAACTGAACACCGAGGGCAAAGGCATACCGTACATTGTCGGTGCGTCCTGTATGAAGGATGCACGGCTGAAATGCGATAAGTACTGCGAGAACTATGAGAACGAAACCATATCGAGGCTCGGCGATATTCTGGTATCTACCGTAGGTACACTTGGAAAGGTCGCGATAAATGACATAGGCGACTGCGTTCTTTCAAAGCACGTCTGCGCGGTACGCTTCGTCCCGGAGATACTGCCCGAATACGGACTGTTGTGCCTGTTGGCTTCTCTGAAACTCTGCATACCGCCGGACGATGGTTCGCAGACGGGTTTTTCCCGAAAGCTTGATTGCTCGGAGATTGAGAAACTCCCGCTGATATACATCATCCCCGATAAGCAGCGTGAAACCGTTGAGAAAATGGTACTTCTAGCGGCAACATTTCAGCAGAAACAACCGCAGGAAGATCCAAAAGATATGCCCGATGACCCAATCGAACTAGCAGAGTGGTTCAAGCGAAAATCATCAAAGTTACTCAAGGAGCAGAACCGCGCTCTTGATAAGATAGTAGCAACAATCAAATCCGGGTGGGACAACGCACCCGAAGAAATAATACAGCTTATGTTGGAGGACATAAACAATGAAAATTGACAACGCAATAATCGAAGTGCTTGCAAAAGCAGAGGTTGAGGGCAACACGCTGCGCCTCACCGAACAGCTTGACCGAAAGACATATCAGCAGGTGAACAAGGTACTTTCGGCAATCGGCGGCAAGTGGAACAGCTCCAAGAAGTGTCACATCTTCACCGATGATGTGGAGGACATCCTTCAGAACATTATCCTCACCGGTGAATACACCAGCGAGAAAACCGAATATCAGTTCTTCCCTACCCCGGACGAGCTT
This sequence comes from Oscillospiraceae bacterium, assembly GCA_051882595.1. Lineage (GTDB taxonomy): Bacteria > Bacillota > Clostridia > Oscillospirales > Ruminococcaceae > CAG-115. Next base: position 17,967 of record JBJESD010000017.1, read on the forward strand.
GCCGCCGAAACGGTAAGACTTGCGAACATCACTTCTGATGATGTCTGCCTTGAGCCTTCGGCAGGAAGAGGGGCAATCGCCAAGTATATGCCCGGCTGCGACTGCATCGAGCTTAACCCCAAGAATCGCGCTTCCCTTGAAGAACAGGGATTTTCGGTGGTGCATGATGATTTCATGACATTTGAGCTGGACAAGCAGTACAGCGTAATCGTGATGAATCCGCCATTCACAAAGCAGCAGGATATTATCCATGTTACAAAGGCAATTCACCTGGCAACGCGCTGCGTAGTTGCTATTATGTCCGCATCGGTGCTCTTCCGTACAGATAAGCGCACGGCAGAATTCCGCGCTCTTGTGGAAAGCTACGGCGGTACCATTGAGCAACTCCCCGAAAGCTCGTTCAAGGCGAGCGGCACATCTGTTAATACCTGCAGAGTAGTGGTCAAGAAGGACAGGAAAAGATAATGGTCAATCTATCTATTTTAGTGGCGGATTTCCTTGAAATTTTTCGAATTCAGGCAATCGATGAATTCACACCCGAAAAAATGCTTGAACAGTTGAAAAATGAAGGTGCTGAAATTGTTGAGAAATGGTTGTACAGATATCCGGATTGCACGGAAGACCTTATGCAGCCAATCTATCAATACTATCTTGCTGACCGCAAAGTTAAAAAACAGGACCATACTCCGCAGTCCTTGGCTATGACAGCAGCTGTGCTGTCCGGCGTGAAAAGTGCAAAAACAATATGTGACCTTTGCGCAGGTTTAAGAATAACAGCAAAGAATGCACACCAGAATTCTTGCTTGTAATCCTTGCGATGTGGAAAACACTCGTGATGGAATGCAATAACGAAGAAAACAAATACCTCGCTGAACTCAGGGATGCGCTATTGCCTGACTTGATGTCGGGGAAAATTCAACTATAATAACAGGAGGTTCTCATGGTTATTAAGAAACTTGCAAAGCTCGTGAAAAAATTGCATTACCTTGGCATTACTTTCACATTCAACGAGCAGGAAAAACAGTGGCTCGGAGGAAGTTGGGGGCTCTACGATATTTCCGATTTGCCTACGATGACATTTGCCCAGGCTTGTGCAATGTTCGATTTCAGCGCAAAAACGATTGATAAGATTTGGAACGATGATGACGGAGCAAAGGAGCTTGCGTACAAAGCTCAAGATGCTTGTCGTTTCAAAAGATACGAATTAGACGAAATCGAAATACACTCCACTTTCTTCGGAGACGAAGAAATGAAGGTGATTGTTGATAAGGAACAGACCACATTTGCGTTTATTCCTGCCGAACTGCTTTCCCCTATCGTTGAAACGGAATACACATACAAGGCGCTTGTTCAAGGCGAAGACGGCGCTACATACCTGTTGGTATACAATGGTTTACAGCTGATTGCAATGATTCCGTCGCTTCGTATCCCGAAAGGAACGGTAGATAATTGGCAGGAGTCACAGACAAAGATATACAACTGCATGAGCCTTTATCTAAACGCCTTGACAGCCGAGGAGGAACGCAGAGCGGCAAACAATTCCGAGGAGGAACACCAGTACACATTCGATGACAGCGAGGATACGGAGGGCGAGGACGATGCTGAATAGCGTATGTTTGCAGGGTAATCTTGTAGTAACCCCCGAATTAAAAACATCATCTAGCGGCACTATGATGAACGGGGGTGAGTGAATGCAGGACCAGTATGCAAAAAAAGCCCGGGAATTTCTCGGGAACGAATGTGAAGGCAATGAGATATGCTGCTGTTGTGGATTGCCTAGAGCAACGCAGCTAATCAAAAAAGTAGTAAAGTCTAAGTTTACGCAAATGGACCGGCTTATTCTTTCGCCGTCTATTTATATATGCGACAGCTGTATCAGAATCTATGACAATTCAGATATGCGCTTCAAGATTATTTACAGCGAGGGTGGCGGTTATGAAGTTATCGGCCGCGAGGCAGTTCTTCAGATCCTACGGGAACCACCGGAATGTTTCGTGCTGTCGGTGCCGTACAGTTTCAAAAAACATCACTGGTTGTATGCCGGATTGTCAGGTCGCGAAAAAGCCTACATTGGCACAGATGACCGAACGGTGGAGGTAGATTATTCATCATTTGATGTCAGCGACATAATCGACACAGTGCAGGATATGATCAACTATGGCATTCCAAGAGCTGAAATAGTCAGCGGAAATTATTCAATTTTTACGACTAGCAAATATGGAACGCTGCTATTGAGGAACGAGGCGAAGATTGAGCCTCTTCGGGCAGGCGGCCTTATTGAGCTTATCGTGAAATATACACCGGCGAGAAAGGAAAAATTGATCTATGAAAGGGAGGAAGATAATCCAATGCTTACAGAAAGCGAAATGAATGCGGTCAATTTCTTAGGTTCGATCGCAAGCAACAGCAGTTACCGAAAGCAGAACGGCATACAGTTCTGGCAGGGCTATTTTAAGCGCAGAATCAATCGATTCAAAAAATATGATGCAAAAATCTTTGCATCAAAGTTGGCTGAGTCCTGCGGTTCACCCGATGGCGCTTATGTTACTCTGATCATCAAGCTTAGTGATGAAGAACTTGCAGAAATGATGACCGATATTCGTAACAAGACAGATTTGCTGGTATCAATTGTATACGGCGATAGACTTAACAAGGAGGCTACATAATGAAACTTACGATCAAATCATTATCACCGATTTCACACGGAGCGTTCAAGGACAGCGTTGACAGCGGCAACATATCTGAATTTCGCAGAGTTCCGGTATACAGTTCCGAAAGGAATGCGGTCAGTGAAATTCCCTCAATAAGCGGAAACGCTATACGTGGAGTGTTGCGCCGGGTGCTGACAAGGGAATACTTTTCCGCTAACGACCTAATCAGTAAGATGACCGAAAAGGAAC
>JBJESD010000018.1:0-4820 GCA_051882595.1 Oscillospiraceae bacterium
GCCTTGCAGCTGATACAAGTCATATACGAAAATCTGCTCGTGTCCCGGTTTTTAGTGAACCCCTTATTATATTCATTTTTTCGTCGGGACGGCGCATAAAAAACTCTGCCCGACGTTAAGATACCTACCGGATATATTATATTTTAACCTATATCAGCCTAATTGTCAATATACGACAATTACCAAAACAAGGATTTGTGAAAATATGAAATAATTATTTTTACAAATAAGTTGCTAAATACGAAAATTTGTGATACAATAAGTATATGGCTTTAAAATGAATTTTGCCCCATTGATTCCGCACGTCGTAATTCCCGTGCGGCGGGCGCTGCCCGAATATGCAATATGTCTGCCGCCGGGTGCGGTGGAAAGGAGATAATACATGAAAATCGAAAACCTTAAAGAAAAGCTGTCTGCCGCAGCAGAAAAGGAATACCGCTGCGCTTTGGCTGAATGTGCTCCCGAGCAGCTTCACAATGTGCTTTCGGGTGTGATAATGGACGAGCTTGCTCCCCTCTGGGAGAAAAGCAGGGAGGTTCACGACGCTGTGCGCAAGGCAAGCTATCTGTCTATGGAGTTCCTTGTAGGACGCGCTGTCTACAACAACCTGCTCTGCCTTGACCTGCTTAAGGACTGCGACAGCGCCCTTTCGGAGCTTGGCACAAAGCTCTCCGATATGGAGGAGATAGAGGACGCCGCTCTCGGAAACGGCGGTCTGGGACGGCTTGCAGCCTGCTTCCTTGACAGTGCGGCTACGCTTGACCTGCCGATGGACGGCTACGGCATCCGCTATAAGTACGGTCTGTTCAAGCAGGGCATAAAGGACGGCTTCCAGACGGAAACTGCGGACAACTGGCAGAAGTACGGCGACCCGTGGGGCGTTCGCTGCGAGCGCGACGCGGTCGAGATAAAATACGGCGACTGCACGGTTACTGCTGTTCCTTACGACTATCCCGTTATCGGCTACGGCACGGACAACATCGGCACGCTGCGCCTGTGGCAGGCAGAGGCATCCGAGGAGTTCGACTTCGACCTGTTCAACAGCGGCAGGTTTACCGAGGCAAGCGAGGCGAAGCGCCGCGCGGAGGACATCTCACGCGTGCTGTACCCCAACGACGAAACGCGCGAGGGCAAGAAGCTGAGGCTTCGTCAGGAGTACTTCTTCAGCGCTGCTGCGGTTGCCGACCTTGTGAGAAAGCACAAGGCGCGCTTCGGCTCTATGGAAAGCTTCGCACAGTACAACGCCATCCAGATGAACGACACACATCCCGTTATCGCGCTGCCGGAGTTTATCCGTATTCTCGTGCGCGAGGAGGGCTACAGCTTCGACAAGGCGTTTGACGAGGCGAGAAAGGTTTTCGCCTACACCAACCACACCATCATGCAGGAGGCTCTCGAGAAGTGGGAGGGCAGCCTTATCGAGGAGGTTGTTCCGGATGTATTTGCCGTTATCCTGATGATAAACGAGAGGTTCGAGGCAGAAATGCATAAGCTGAGAATCCCTGCGGCAAAGAAAAACGTGATGAAGATAATCAACGGCGGTACGGTTCACATGGCAAATATCGCGGTTTTCGGCTCTTCCTATGTCAACGGCGTAGCGCAGATTCACTCCGACCTGCTTAAAACCACCGTGCTTAAGGAGTGGTACGAGGTATATCCCGAGCGCTTCCAGAACAAGACGAACGGCATCACGCAGAGAAGATGGCTTGCGCTGTGCAACAGCGAGCTTTCCGCGCTTATCACGGAGCTTCTGGGCGATGATGGCTGGATAACCGACCTTGACAGGCTTAAGGGTCTTGAAAAGTACGCGGACGACGAGAGCGTGCTGCGCCGCTTTATCGACATCAAGCACGAAAAGAAGGTTCAGCTTGCGCAGTATATCGAGAAATGCGAGGGAATTTCCATCAACACCGACGCGGTGTTCGATATCCAGATAAAGCGCCTGCACGAGTACAAAAGGCAGCTGCTTAACGCGCTGTCCATCCTCTATCTCTACTACGAGATAAAGGACGGAAACATCAAGGATTTCACGCCTACCGTGTTCATTTTCGGCGCAAAGGCGGCTCCGGGCTATTACCGCGCAAAGGGCGTTATCAAGCTTATCAACGAGATTGCGGATATCGTAAACAACGACCCCGACACACGCGGACTTATTCAGGTGGTGTTCATCAGCAACTACCGCGTGACCTATGCGGAGAAGCTTGTTGCGGCGTGCGACGTATCCGAGCAGATTTCCACCGCCGGCACAGAGGCAAGCGGCACGGGCAATATGAAGCTTATGCTTAACGGCGCCGTTACGCTGGGAACAATGGACGGCGCAAACGTTGAGATAGTAGAGGAAGCCGGCGAGGAGAACAACTACATCTTCGGCGCAAGGGTGGAGGAGCTTGAGAAGCTTATGCCCGACTATGACCCACGCGAAGTCTGCGGAAACGACCCCAAGATAAAGCGCGTGCTGGACGCACTTATCGACGGCACGGTTTCGGACGGCGGCAACAAGGTTTTCAGGGAGCTTTACTTCTCGCTGATGGAGGGCGCAAGCTGGCACAGACCGGATCACTACTATGTGCTGGGCGACCTTGACAGCTATGTCAAGGCAAAGCTTAAGGTCAACGCCGACTACCGCGATTCTATTTCGTTTGCAAGAAAGTGCTGGATGAACATTGCCAATGCTGGCAAGTTCAGCTCCGACCGCACCATTGCGCAGTATGCCGAGGAGATATGGCATATCAAGCCGCTTGCGAAATAACCGGCCTGCTGTATTTCACCTGTCGGGCACGCATATCGCCGTGCCCGTCGGGTCTATGAGCTTAACAGGAGGGACTTGCTGTGAATATTAACATACAATTGTATGGAATGTTCATTCTGATACTGTTATTTATATTCCACAAAAGTCATAAAACATTACAGCTTTACACCGAAAAGGTGTTTTGCAGGGTAATGTATATTTCTATGATCAACCTTGCGCTGGATATCCTGTCGATGGTGATGATAAATATGCGCGACACGATGCCCGAGCATTTCGTCAAGGCGGTCTGTAAGCTGTATGTGATATCGCTGGTGTGGGAGGCGCTGTTTGCGCTGCACTATGTGCTGACGGATGTATACACCGAGGAGCTGCACCGGCTGAGATTGAAGAGGCTGACTCTGCTTGCGGTTATCCAGAGCGTTATCATTATCGTACTGCCGATACATATCTACGAAAACCTCTACACCTACGGACCTGCCGTACTCAGTGTGTACATCTTTGCGGTGATATACATCGGCTCTATTCTGGTGATATGTCTGTTCAACAGGCGGCTTTCAAAGCGCAGAAGCTTTGCGGTCGGGCTGTGGATGTTTATCTGGATCATCGCCGCCGCTGTACAGTACATGAATAACGAGATACTGCTTGTCGGCTTTGCAAGCGCTATCGGCGTGCTTATCCTGTTTGTTGTGATGGAAAACCCCGAAGCAAACCTCGACCGAAAGCTGGGCTGCTTCAACTCCTACGCGCTGTCGGAGTACCTCGGGGATCTGTACGGGAAGAAGACGCCGTTCAGCGCGCTGGAGATATCCTTCTGCACTGTGGAGTCGCAGGAGGACGGCAGCGGCTGCTTTGACGACGCTATGCAAAGGGTGCTTGACATCGCGGAAAGCCGAAAGGACGTGCTGACTTTTCGGACGGTGCGCTCGGATATCCTTATCATCGGCAGGTCGGAGGACACGCTGTACTGGCTCGCGCGAGAGATATCGTCCGCTTTTGCCGCAGGCTGCGGTGCGCATCGGCATATACGCGCCGATATGGTTCCCCATGCAGAGCTGCTTTCGGACACGGACAACCTGAGAAGCTTCCTTGCCTTTATCAGGAGCGAGTTCTGCTGCGACGAGCAGGATATCTTCATCGCCGAGGACGACGCCATCCGTGAATATAAGGAGCAGAACGTCATTGAACGGGAGATCACCGATGCCATCGCCGAGGACAGGGTCGAGGTGTTTTTGCAGCCGATTTTCTCCAACAAGGAAAAGCGCTTTACCTCTGCCGAGGCGCTTGTGCGCATACGCAAAAGGGACGGAAGCCTGCTGTCGCCCGGCATTTTCATCCCCATTGCGGAGGACAGCGGACTTATTGTTCAGCTTGGCGAGAGGGTATTTGAAAAGGTCTGCGAGTTTTTGAAAACCAGCGCAGCCGTGCAGCTTGGGCTGAAGTACATCGAGGTCAACCTTTCGGTGGTGCAGTGCGAGATGAAGGACCTTGCGGACAGGCTTATCGCGATCATCGAAAAGTACGGAATTTCACCGAAGCTTATCAATCTGGAGATAACCGAATCGGTTTCGGTAACGGCAAGAAACACGCTGCTGGACAACATGAACAGGCTTATCGAATACGGCTTCACCTTTTCGCTGGATGATTTCGGAAAGGGCGAATCCAATCTGATGTATGTGGTGGAGATGCCCGTATCGCTTATCAAGCTGGATTATGATATGTCGAAGGCGTTCTTCAGCTCGCCCAAGGCGCAGCAGGTGGTAAGGGCGGTTGTGGGAATGGCTCACAACATGGACCTAAAGCTTGTCGCAGAGGGCATTGAAACGCAGACCGAGCTTGATGGGATGTACAACGAGGATATCGACTATATTCAGGGCTATTATTACTCAAAACCGCTTCCCATGCAGGATTATCTCGATTTTATGCGCGGGGCGGAATAACACAAAAGTGTATGCCGACCGCCGGGCGGAGCTGCTTTCATAAGTGAAAGCGCTGCCCGGCGCAGCCCTGCTGTGCGGCATAATAAACGCAAGCGTTTATTATACGATTACAAGTCCTCGCACATACGCAAATC
>JBJESD010000019.1:0-4776 GCA_051882595.1 Oscillospiraceae bacterium
TATCCCAAGGGTCTCCCTCGCAGTATGCCGAAATTGAAACAGCCTTTGAATAATCGCATACCGAGCCGCCGCCTACCGCAAGGATAAAATCAACCTTATTATCTCTTGCGATTTTGCTGCCCTCATACAGCTTTTCAACCGTAGGATTTGGCATAACGCCGCCGTCCTCGATTATCTCCTTGCCGCTGTCACGAAGTATCTTTACAATTTTATCGTAAAGACCGTTTTTCTTGATTGAACCGCCGCCGTAAACAAGCTGAATCTTGTTGTAACCGTTCAGAGCAGAGGAGAGATTATCAAGCGAATCCTTGCCGAAATAAAGCTTTGTGGGGTTTGAGTAAATGAAATTTCCTAACATAACTATCACCTTTCCTTATTTGAATGAAATTGTTATTTCACCGCTGCCGAGAGCGGAGCGTAATCCTTTTGTATCCTTAATATGCCCGATGGGAGTATAACTGTATGATGTGGAAAAATCCTCATAGAAAAGCACTAAACAGCTTGAACCGTACAGCATTATATCTCCCGTATGTATCCTGTCGGGAATGCAGCTGTCGGTGGTCAGCGGCTCATTAAGGTAGTAATACTTTTCGTTTCCGTTAAGCTCGCTCATGTCAATGGTTATTGGAAGAAGTGCGGCTATTTCCTCCGCAGCTTCGGTATTGTAAAGCTCTGCATAAAAGGTTTGCTCTCCAATCTGAATTTCAAGTTCATTCAAGCTTTGTTTATTCTCTGTCTGTTCGGACGGCTGTTCAGTAATATGCGGCGAAACAATATCTTCCGTCTGATCTGCACAGCCGCTTATCAATACAGTGGAAACTAAAAGTGAGATAAGCTTCATTGCAGCTCCCATATTTTCCTTCCTCCTTCTGCTTGGTATTTGCCTTTATCTATATTTTATCACCAAGTGTTACAAATAGCAAATGCTTATATTGAATACAAATCAATGCTTGACAGCTATACCAAGAGGCGGTAAAATATAATCGGAGGCGATACAATGGAAGTCAGAGTTTTAAAATATTTTCTGGCTGTTGCAAGAGAACAGAATATTTCTGCGGCTGCGGAATCGTTGTTTCTATCTCAGCCTACACTTTCAAGGCAGCTGAAAGAACTTGAGGACGAACTTGGCAAACAGCTTTTTATAAGGGGCAACAGAAAAATAACTCTCACCGAGGACGGTATTTTTCTTAGAAAAAGGGCGGAAGAGATCATTGAACTGATTGACAAGACCGAAAAGGAAATTACCCTTTCCAATGATAATGTGTCGGGTGAAATTTATATAGGTGCGGGAGAAACGGATGGTTTACGCCTTATTGCAAAGGCAGCAAAAGAATTGCAGGAGGAATACCCTCAGATAAATTATCACATTACAAGCGGCGATGCTGTAGATATTCTTGAACGCCTGGACAAGGGACTTATCGACTTTGCACTTCTTCTTGATCCTGTGGATATTGCAAAATACAGCTATCTGCGATTTCCCGTCAAAGACGTATGGGGCGTGCTTATGCGCCGTGACTGCCCTCTTGCCGAAAAGGACAGCATAACCCCTGCCGATCTGCATGATATGCCCCTTATAGTGTCCCGTCAGGCATTAGACGGCAGCGAACTGACAATATGGCTGAAAAAAGATAAGGAGCAGCTTAACATTACCGCAATCTATAACCTCGTTTACAATGCTTCTCTTATGGTTGATGAGGGACTTGGTGTTGCTTTGTGTCTTGATAAGATAATCAATGTCGGCGGCGACAGCAGCCTATGCTTTCGTCCGTTAGCACCAAAAATGGAGATAGGCATGAGTCTTGTCTGGAAAAAATATCAGGTGTTTTCCAAAGCGGCAGAAAAATTTATTTCAAAAATGCAGAAAATGATCAATGCGTTTTAGGCATAGTTACCTATACAATATAAGTATTTGCTATTTTGAGAAATTGTGGTATAATAAAATAAATAAGGTATAAAGGAACGTGATAAAATGATTTACAGCGATTTTCAGGGTGAAAGGCTCTCCGCTCTTGCACTGGGTGCAATGCGTCTGCCCACAGTAGACGGCAACGATTCTGTCATTGACGAGGAAAAAACTGCAGAAATGGTTGACTACGCCATGAAGCACGGTATCAACTATTATGACACCGCATGGGGTTATCACGGGGGAAACTCCGAGCTTGTTATGGGCAAGATACTTGAAAATTATCCCCGTGACAGCTTTAAGCTGGCAAGCAAATTCCCCGGCTACGACCTTTCCAACATGGATAAAGTTCAGGAGATTTTTGAGCGTCAGCTTGAAAAATGCCGTGTGGAATACTTTGATTTTTATCTTTTCCACAACGTCTGTGAAATGAACATCAACGAATATCTTGACCCGAAATACGGCATATTCGATTATCTCATTGAACAGAAGAAAAACGGACGTATCAAGCATTTAGGCTTTTCCGCTCACGGCAATATGGATACAATAAAGCGCTTTCTCGATGCTTACGGAAAATATATGGAATTCGGACAGCTGCAGCTGAACTGGATGGACTGGACGTTCCAGAACGCCAAGGAAAAGGTGGAGCTGCTTACACAGTACGGCATACCCGTATGGGTAATGGAGCCTGTCAGAGGCGGCAAGCTGGCTTCTCTGCCCTCAAAATACACCGAACAGCTCAGGGCGCTTCGTCCCGACGAAACAACGGCGGCTTGGGCATTCAGATTTTTGCAGACCGTTCCCGAGGTCAAGGTCACCCTTTCGGGAATGTCAAACTTTGAACAGCTGCGTGAAAACATCGCTACATATGAAGAAGCCAAACCCCTTAACAAGCAGGAAACAGACACCATTCTTGCCGTTGCAGACGATATGCTCCACGGAAATACAGTTCCCTGCACAGCCTGTCATTACTGCGTCAGCCATTGTCCCCAGGGACTTGATATTCCCCGTCTGCTTGAGTTATATAACGAGCACAGATTCACAGGCGGCGGATTTATTGCACCTATGGCGCTTTCGTCCATATCAGAAGATAAACAGCCGAGCGCCTGCATAGGCTGCCGAAGCTGTGAAGCGGTATGTCCGCAGCAGATAAAAATTTCCGAAGCTATGGCGGATTTTAATTCCAAACTCAGATAAAAAGGAGAATTATTATGTCAGCAGTAAAAACAATTGAAAAGCCCCGTCTTTCCGTAAAGATTCAGACTCTTGCGGCAGTAGTTGCAATAATAGGCGCAGTTGCCCTTCCTCAGATATTCCACGTTATGGGCGCAGTTTCCGGACTTGGTACAAAGCTCGGTGAAACATTTCTGCCAATGCACCTTACCATATTCCTCGCAGGTCTTCTGGCAGGACATTACGCAGGCGCAGCAGCAGGACTTCTTGCTCCCCTCATTAGCTTTGCTCTGACAGGTATGCCCACATCGGCAATGCTGCCCTTTATGATGATAGAATTATGCGCATACGGACTTTTTTCGGGACTTCTCCGCAATGTGAATATCCCCGTTGCAGCAAAAGTCCTCGCCGTACAGATAGGCGGTCGTGCAGTTCGTGCAGGAGCTATACTTATTTCCGTTTACGCTTTCGGAAATACAGCCGTTCCCGTTTCGATAATATGGACAAGCATCGCCGCAGGTATCTTTGGAATTGCTTTGCAGCTGGTGCTTATTCCCCTTATCGTTTACCGTGTGGAGAATATGAGCAAAAATGAAAAGTGATATTGAAAAAGCAAAGTCGCTGCTTAAAAGCGAAGGTTATACCTGCGTTATCTGCCATGAGGATAAAATTTACACAAGCACGGAACGGGGCGTAAAGCCTCTGCTTGCGTGGATAGACGGCGGAACGGATATGAAAGGCTTTTCCGCAGCGGATAAGGTGGTCGGAAAAGCGGCGGCGTTTTTGTATGTTATCCTCGGTGTAAAAGCGGTGTATGCCGGTGTGATAAGCGAACCTGCAAAACAAGTCATGACCGAAAACGGGATCGACGTTGAATACGTTACCCTTACCGATGCTATACGCAACCGTGCAGGAACGGGCTTTTGTCCTATGGAAACTGCGGTAAAAAGCATTTCCGAGCCTGCTGCCGCTCCGGAGGTTGTCCGAAGGAAAATCGAAGAGTTAAAATAAATGATTTTGACTATATTTAGTATATAATCGCCCACACCCATAGTCGTGGGCGATATTTTGTACGCCCGACATGGGCAATAACTTGGCGGTGAAAGTCCGCTACACGCTTGGCAGTAGGAAGTGTTAGCCGAACAGCAAGGGTGTCCATCGTGAGGTGGAATCTGAAGGAAGCTGAAGGCAAAGTCCCGAACCGACGGACAGAAATCGCATAAAAGGCTGAAAAGGGGCGGACGAGCCTGCAAAACAAGGCAAAGTCCAATACTGCCCGAACCCCTGACAGTAAATGCGGCGGTTACATGGGATGAAGGTTATTGCACCTTATTCGGGGAGGTCTGCGTGGTAAGCTCCAACAAGAGGTACAAGAAAAGTATCACAGGAGTAACCTATATCGCAAGGTATAGCTGAGCACGCAGAAGTCAGTTCTGCCCATAGTACCGAAGAAACTATCGAAAGATAGGGGAGGAAAGGGGCAGACGGTTGTTGAATCAGAAAGCAGCGAAAGATTTGATTTGCAATGATAGCTGCCAATTCCGAAAGGAAACTGCCTGATTGAGAAGAGAGTGGAACTCAAATCAAGAGGTCGGGAGTGCTTAGCAAACCATTTTAGACGGCATATGAATAATCATACTGATTTACAACCGAACCGCCGCTTGCGGGACCGCATGAGCGGTGGTGTGAGAGGACGAGGG
>JBJESD010000020.1:0-4754 GCA_051882595.1 Oscillospiraceae bacterium
GGAAACGACGACAGTAACGGCTATCGCAATTAAGCTGGGATTGGCTGACAGCGAAGTCGTATCCGCAAAGTTCACGAAAAAATCCAACGACAAACCCGGACCATCCGGACCGGATTATCCGACAGATCCCACCAAGCCCATGATAGGCGGCAAGGAAATGAGCTGGGCAGATATCGCGGCATACCTTGCAAAGCTTCCTGTCGGCTCTGAGGTAACAATCGAGCTTAACGGCTGCACCAAAGTTCCGGTAACGGTTATCACGGTAATTGACGAGCGCGACCTTAAGGTGACGTTCGTTGCAGACAGCACAAAAAGCTGGAAAACAAACGGCGCGGAGATAACGTCTCCTGCGGAGGCTGACCTCTCGATAATCGCGATAAACAGGCTTAAGCCCACCGCACTGCGCGGCGTTTCGGGCGTTCAGTTCATGATGAACAGCACGAACATCCCGACTGACCTTGCAGTAAGCTTCAACGCCGAACACGCCGGCAAGTTTGCTAACCTCTACAAGTACGTTGACGGCAAGCTGACGTTCGTCACCTGCGCAAAGCTTGGCGCGGACGGAAAGGCGCTCCTGCCCGACGTCATCGACAAGGGCGACTATATCGCAATGCTGTGCGAGTTCAGCGACCTCAGCGGCGATATCAGCAACGACGGCGTACTTAACGCTCTGGACGCAAGCGCGCTTCTCAAGGACGTTGTAGGTCTTGAGCCGGGCAAAAATCCGCTTATGGCGGACTTCAACGGCGACGGCAATCTGAACGCTTTGGACGCGTCTGCAATACTGAAAAGAATTGTCGGTTTAGCGCAATAACAACTGAATAGCGTTATGGGCGTACAGAAATGTGCGCCCATTTCATTATATTTCCGAAAAACCGTAATGCTTGAACAAGATTATTGTGATAGTAAAACAACGCCAAGAGTGGGAACACATGGCGTTGCTTATGTATACCCAGCCGTCCTATCCAGCGCAATCGCCAGCGCCTCGGACTGTATCAATGTGTTCTGCAAGGGGTCGCCCTCTCTTATGCGCATTGTTCTGCGAATTTCCTTTGGTATAACGATACGTCCGAGGTCGTCAATCCTGCGGACAATTCCCGTAGCTTTCATATATAAATTCCTCCGTAATTCTATTAGAGTTTTCAGATTTTCTGTCTGTATCGCTATTGTTTGCTTATAATGTGAATTTATTCATACGTTTTCGACATTATATAAATCAACGAATAACCAACCTTGCATTACGAAGTCCTTGATATAGCTCACTATAACTCGAGAAAAGTGTCGCTTGGAATCTCCGCCGAATGATAAGGAATCGCACGCTGAAAATTGTTTTTTTCCGCAAGCTGCATGAATTCCCTGTGATTCTGGTGAACAGGGTATCTCAACAGCTCCATATTTCCGTCTCGTATGAGCTTCTCGCTGAAGGAGCCGCGCTCCACCGTCCCGGTCATTACGCCGCAGCCGCCGTCACAAATCACTCTCCGGGCGGCTGCCCGCGCATTTTTTGAACGCAGCTGTGGATCGCTCAGGAACAATATATCACAGCGGCAGTCAGGCTCATATTCAAACGCAGCATAATTTGCACTTTTGCACCAATACTGTTCGTCCGGAATTTTGCGGAGCTGCTCTAAAAAAAGCTCGTCTCCGCAGCAGACATATTCGGGAAAATTCTCCTGCAGCAATTTCAGCAACTCTATCCCTCTGCCGTATTTCGGAACCGGAAAAAACAGAGTATCATATTGCTGTTTAAGCTGACATACCACTGAAATTATCTCATCGCAGCACCCCGTGAAATCTCTCTCGTCATTGCCGTAAGCGCAGTCAAGCACCGCAAAATCGGCTCTTCTTTTGCGAATAATATCGCAGATATAGACCGGGGAATGTTCCGTGTAATCCCCGGAAAACAGCGCAGACTTGCCTGCCGCATGGAAATGATACCACACGCTCCCGGCGCAGTGACCCGCCCTGCCGTATTCCAGCCCTATACCGCCAATCTTGCCTGAATTTCCGCTGCAAATGCTCTCAAGAGGAACAGCATTTCTGACAGGGAACGAAAGCTGCTTCAGTGTGCATGATGAACCAATTATCCACCCACAAAACCCTTTCTCATATATCCACGGAATTGCACCCGTATGGTCTGCATGGGAGTGTGTCAAAAACAGGTATTTCACGCGACGGATTTCCTCGCAGGTGAGCCGAGGAAACGGATCGTCGGAGCCTGCCATTATCCCGCAGTCCACCAGAAACGTGTTTTCTCCGTTCTCCACAAGAAAACAGTTCCTGCCGTGTTCGCCGCAGCCGCCTGCAATCTTCAGTTCCATATCATTACCCTTTCTGCCTGTCGATAAACCTGTTGAGGATAAGCAGCGCCGTTGTCGTGAACAGCACGCACAGCACCGCCATTGCCATGCCAACCGACACGCTCCCCTGCTCAAATTCACGAACGATGTATGTAGATACCACCAGCGTGTTCGGCGGTGCGATAAGACTTGCCGTAACCAGTTCCCGGAACGAGATTATGAACGTCATTGTCCAGCCGGTCAGAACACCTTTCATAATAAGCGGCAGAGTCACCCGACGGAAAATGTACAGCGGACTTCCCCCGAACACCTGCGCCGCCGATTCCAGACTATCGGATATCTGCGTGAACGAGGACGTGACATACTGTATCGTGTACGGCAGGAACAGCGCCACATACGCAACAATCATTATCCCAAGAGTGTTATAAAGCGGAATGACGTCATATATCTGATTCCAGAACAGCATTATCCCTATAACGAGTACTATTCCCGGCAGCATTTCCGGCAGAAGCCCCATTGCCTCCACAACCTTGCCAAACCTTGAACGGGCTTTCCGTATCGCTATAACTATGAGCGTTCCGAGTATTGCGCATATCGTAGCCGCGCTTACCGCTAGGATAAGGCTGTTCCCAAGCGCGCGGATTCCTTTTTCGTTTTCGGTGAACAGGTCAATGTAATGCTGCAAAGTGAAATTTCCCGCCTGAAAGCCGTATCCGCGCAGCTTTATCAGCGACGTGGAGATGACCGAGAAGTAAGGCACTCCCACTGAAAGAAGCAGCACTATCCCGATATACACCCAGCTTACTATTTTCGCAGGAATGCCGAGCTTCATCTCGCTGAACCTGCTGCCCTTGCCGCTTACTAGGTTGTAGCTGCGCCGCGTGGTGACGTAATTCTGAAGCAGCCACATCATCAGGCACACCCCTATCAGCACAGAAGCCAGCACCGCGGATTTTCCGAAA
This sequence comes from Oscillospiraceae bacterium, assembly GCA_051882595.1. GTDB lineage: Bacteria > Bacillota > Clostridia > Oscillospirales > Ruminococcaceae > CAG-115. Next base: position 3,263 of record JBJESD010000020.1, read on the forward strand.
TCAATTGGCGCGACCGTAGCATAGCGGTGTATCTCCGTGGTGAATACATAATAGCCTATCCGTTTGCCGAGGGTCGCTGGAGTGCCGTACTCCGCGATAGTCTTTACAAACACCAGCAGCGCGCCTATCGCATAGTTTCCGCTGATAAGCGGCAGGAATATTCTGCGCATTCTGCTGCCGAAGCCTGCTCCGAACACCGCGCCCGATTCCTCAAGGCTTGACGGAATATTGAGCATGGCGTTTTTCAGTATCGTCAGCATGAACGGGAAAACGTGCAGGCTCATGACTATTACCAGACCGCCGAGGGTGAAAAACCGGTTCTCGCTGCCTGCTGCCGCAGGAACAAGCTGCTGCAATAAACCGCGCTTCTGCATAAACAAAATCCAGCCCATTGAAGCAATGTAGGGCGGCGTCATGAAGGGTATCATGAATATCACATCAAAGCAGCGGTATTTTGCAAAGCCGGTGCGAGAAAACAGGTACGCCAGCGGCGCGGCGATTATCGTTGATACAATTACCACCAGCACTCCCAGCAGAAGCGAATTAAATATCATCTGCGCGTTTTCGCTTTCCGTCAGCGTCTGCCATCCTGTCATAAAATCAAGGCGGCCATCTCTTATGACCGCCTTCGCAAATATCATTATCAGTGGGCAGACGATCAGAAAAAGCAGCACCGCAGCAATAATTATCAGCGGAATGTTCTTTTTGAAACTGATCGTTTTTTTCATATATTTCTCCGGTTACTGGCAGATTTCATTGATTTTTGCAGCAGAGTCAGAAGCTATCTCCATCATCTTGTCCCAGTCGCATTCGATCTGTGGGATATCCTCAAGGTTAGTCCTGCCCTCGCACTTTACGTCGCTGCGCCCGGGGAGAAGATATGCCTTTGCAACAAGCTGCTGTGCTTCATCGGAGAACAGGTAGTCAACGAAAGCCTTTGCGTTCTCAACATTGGGAGCGGTGTTCATTATCATCGCGGGACGGGGATTTACAACAGTTCCGCCTGCGGGATAGTAGATAGCAAGCGGCTCGCCCTTTGCAATGGAGGAATACGCATTATAGTCAACTCCGGCAACAAGCGCGCCGACCTCGCCCGTTGTTACCGCTTCCAGAGCCGCCTTGTTTGCGCCGGGAACTGTCATTCCATTCGCCGCCATGCCCTCAAAAGCATCCCAGCCGTACTTGTTCACAAACCCTGCCACAAAGTCCTTGCAGGCGCCGGATTTCTCTGGGTCGGGAATTGCGAGATTGTCCTTATACTGCGCGTTTGCAAGCTCGCTCCAATCTGCGGACATCTCCGGGATAATGGTGGTGTTATAGATAACGCCTACCGCAGAAGCGCTATAACCGAACAGAGTGCTGTCCTCATCTATCCAGCCGTCAACTATCTTGTCCGCGTTTTCCGGGGTGTAGGACATTATCTTGCCGTCAGCTTTCATGGAAAGTCCGTCTGACCATGAAGCTAGGATAACTACGTCGGCTACGGGGTTCG
>JBJESD010000021.1:0-20438 GCA_051882595.1 Oscillospiraceae bacterium
GCTCGTTCCAGTGGTGTTCCACAAAATAAAGCACCCGGGAAATGCACTCGTCCTGTGCTTCTCGGGTGTTGCCGAACGCTGTTCTGTTGACGTGAATGTGCAAGCCGCAAGTCGAGGTTTTGTGGCTGCGGTAGTACATATGGATTGCGGATTCCATAAGCTCTTCCCACGGCATTTTGTTCTTGTGGTAATGCAAGGTCATGGGATGTGTGACAATCTCCATGCCGTCGTTGAGCGAGCCATCAGACTTTATGTAGATATGCTCCGCAAGCCGGTTGCCGATACCCAGAAGCGTGTCAGCATGGTCGCTGTCCTTGCCGCCCTCGTCGATTTCAAGTTCCACGCCGAAATAGCGCTTGCTGTCGCCAAAGAAGATGGGGTCGGGCTTGTAGCTGTATTCGTGAATGGAACTCTGGCATCGTTCCTCATAGCAGCGGTCGCAATAGGGATAATCGTCATCATCGTCGTAGTTTGCATAGTCGCGATGAATAATACGCCCGCAACATTCGCAGGTCGTGTAGTAATCGTCATAGCAGCGCTGGCAGAGCGGCATATTGTCCGAGCCTGCGTTGTCGTCGTTCCAGATTCGCTCACCGCAGTGTTCACAGGTAACGGTTTCGTTGTGGTAGCACTCGGGGCAGAGCAACTCGCCCTGCATTTCGTAGTAGTCCTCGGTGTCGAGTTCAGCGCCGCAGCAGCTGCAAACGAGGCGCTCGGTTTCTTTGTTGTCCATGGTGTTTTCCTCCTAAGTCAGTATTCTTCTGCTAAAAGCATTGTGGTGTGGGTTTCGTCATCAATGACGAAGATTTTTGCCGTGATGGGTTCTTCGCTCGGAAACAGGTACTCCTTGCAGTAGTCAGGCTGTTCCTGCGAATGGGTAATCTTCTGCTTGCCGCTCTCATATGATAGACGAAAGACTTGCAGGTAGTCTTTCTCAGCTACTTCCATGCTGTCGACTAAATCCCAGAGGATTATCTGGAGCATGAGCGGCACTGTGGCGGTTACGCCTTGTGTGGCGTAGCGTGGGCTTGTAAACATACTTTCTCCTTTCCCGGAAACACAAAAATCCCCGAAGCCGTGACAGCTTCGGGGGAATTTCTGTGTGCCGTTATAAACGGATAGCTCATATATAGCTACATCATTATAATATATTACCGAAAAACAAATGAATGACATTACAACGAGTGTCAGCTTGCCGCTATCTCAGCCTGTTCCACAGGAAAAGAACTGTATAGAGAGACAGTGCAGTCGTTGCTGATAAGCCTTGCCCTGCCGACAGCTTGCTCCAGTTCGGTTGAGATTATATATGATTGTATTTCTTTGAGGAAAGGATCGTCAAATGTCATTAGCTCAAATTCATAATTGGCATATTCTGCCTTACGCACAGCCAATGATGAAGCAGTATCATGGTTAAGTTCAGCGGCAAAAAGCTTATATACATATTCCGGGACATGGGGCGTACCGATAATTGTAATGTCTCTTCCCGCAAAAGAATTTGTCCCCAGCGCTTTGCCGTAGTAGAGCTTATCGACAATGGGGACAGGTATATTATTCATTTCGCTCATGAACGAGATAAAGCACTCGCCTTGATGTCTTTCGGCTATTTTCTCAACAAGCTCAGGCTCGTTTTTGAGGCAAGTCCTGCTGTATGTCTTGTCAGCGTACAGTCTGACCTTACCCTTATATTTGACCTTTGCGCATTCATGAAAACAAAAACTCATGTTTCCGTAGGTTTTACTGCATATCTCCTCGTTAGCGGTAGCGGAGAGCATAATATAAGTACCGGCGTATGGTAGATATTTCCGTTGTGCGAAAATGATACTGGAACTGTATTTGTCATAATAGTAGCTTTGACCTTCCATGGCGCCAATAATACAGCTTTCAAATGTCAACCCTCGCCGTGATATTTTCTCTATCAAACGGTTCTGCTCATCAAATTCCATATCCAAAGACGGCAGACGGTCTATTGAATTGCTGCCTTTGACCTTGTAAATCAAATCATCGAATTTAGAAGCAATACCATAATCCTCTGTCTGATAAGAGAAATCTCGCATAGAAAACAGGTCTTTTTCTGTAATCCTGTTGATTTGAATTACTTGCCTTGTGATGTCCTCGTCAATAATCACAATGTCGTCTGGTGTAATCATTGAACCCATAGTAAGCAGTTTTGCGTGAGTGGTAAAAATATGTCCGCTATACTCTTGAATAAGCCTGTTTTGCTTCAGGTGTTCTGCTATATGAGGATTTGTTTTGCTGAACTTTTCCAGCAGTCTTGCAGGCATTGTTACTGCGCCGTATGTGTAATACCGCTCTATTTCTTCCCGTTCGTTCCGGCTTAATAATCCATAAATGTCATATATGGAGCTAGTACACATCGCTTCAATGCCCATATTTACAGCCTGTTCGTATATTTCGTGCATAAGGTCAAGCGTTGGAAAAGCAATAATAACCCGCCTTGGAGCAGTAAGCATAAATCTAAGCGCAGCCATGGTCTTGCCAACCCCTGTCTGCGTCTTTATAACGCTGAAAGTGTTGAATTTTTGAGCGGCATTCTGTATCTCCGAATAAAGCTCGTCACGGACATCAGCTATATCACTGTATAGCGGCTCACCGGGCAGCTTTATCATGCTGTGCTTATTCTTTTTCAGAGTGGCTATCATATTATGCTCATGCTTGCATATTTCTGCGTATGGGCAATAGCTTTCGCAGCGGTACGGATTGTAACCCTGATTTATAAAATAGCGCATCTGCTTTTCCCTTACATCGGGATTGTCGTACAGGTCGCTGTATTTGTCAATAGTTTGCAAAAATAGTGTTTGTCCGCTTTCGATATGAATAAGGTTCGACATAACACCTATCCACTCGTTGTGCTCCAGTTTTCTGTATCCCGATGTAAATTCGTTAAGCAGTTTACAGGATTCTGTGGTAAAGCTGTCGAACTTTACAGAGTTTGTGTAGTTTGGATTTTGTTTAGCTTTTGCCTTGTTTAAGCAAATTTGTTGATTAGAGGAGAAGAATACGCATGGGATTTTCGGCGATTTTGGCGTTGGGACACTATTATATAGTAGGGTGTTTACGCCAGAATCGCCAACTTCTGGCAGGGAAATTTCATTAACATAAAGAAATGTTCTAACAGGATATGGTTGATAATTACAGTTGCAATCCGGAAAATTTATGTATATATTTTTCCCTTTTGTGACAATACCTGTTACTTTAGCTATGGAGTCAAGTCTATGTTTCCATGTGTTCGAACCCTGGTGCTTCATTATCGCTTCGGCAGCTATCGCAAGCGAGTCTATATAAAACACCTTTTCGCCGTAATACCGTACATTCCTACCGGGGAAGAACATCTTTGAGAGGTCTTTGGTGGATTGGTCAGCCTCGGGGAAAACGCACAGCAAAAGCCTGTTGATGACCTCCATCATTCTCTTGTCAAAAATCGGTTCGTTGTACTTGAAAACAAGTCTGTAACGACCGAAATCCACAGAGGACTTGGTCTCATAGGCAATAACAACAGGCAGATTGTATTTTTCCGCTCTTTTCAGAGCGTCGTCTATTTTTAGCGGGCACGGCTCGTGTGTACCGGCAGCTCCGTCAAAATCAAGAACGAAAAGCTGCATCTGTTTTATGAACTCCTTCTTTTTGCTGGGCTGGGTAAAAGTGCAAGGGCAGAAAGTGTACCCTTCCTCTATTATTTCAGCCAATTCTTGTAAGCTGACAGTTTCCGAGTGCTTGGCTATGTCTTTTGCCACCGCGCTGACATTGATTTCTGACTTTGGGGTATTCTTAAGGCAGATATTGCTGATACATAAGCTAATCATGGTATTCTCCTCCATTGTTTATAGTTATCTAATGTTATCAGCTATGTAAAAAATCCCCCTGATTCCTTTTGAGAATCAGGGGGACGAACAAAAATCATCTGTCTGTCGGAGAGAGCAACTAAGATGGGGGACACTCTTCAATATCGGGAAGCAGTGTCCCGTCCGCCGCAGGCTTCGCTCACAATGGAGGAGAAGTCCTTTCCGACATCACGCTGCGACGGAAAACCTTGTTCACTCGAAATTTTCACATGTAATTATTCTGAGCATATGTGAGAGCGGAGGAGATCACACCCGGAGCTTTTATCCGAAGTCGGGTGTGCCTGTCCTTTGTCCGGGGTATCACACATTAGTTGTATGTTAGTATAATTGCGATTTTTCAAAAAAAGCATTTTTAAAAGGGGGTAAAACCCGCACTTTTGCCCTATTTTGCAGGTACTCTTTTTTCAAAACCTCAATTTTTTAAGCTCTTCTATTCCTTCAACAGGAATCTTAAGCGTGTTATGGAAATAGTCTGCGAGGGTGGGGAGTACCTTTCCCCACTCGTTCAATACAGCTTCTCCTGCTTTCAGATGCCTGTAAGGAGATGCTGCACATTCAAACTCATCAGAGGTGAGAGCATATTCCAGAACATCAAGGACAGCCAGAATTTCTCTGTACACCGAAAAAATGTCAATCCCGTAGAAACAGTATCTTTGAGTGTCTATAAGCTGTTTGATGAGCATACTGTCCTCGGTTGTATACTTGTCGTGCTTAATCATTGACGAGAGGGTTGACTTAACCTGCGCTTCATAGTCGTACTGCTTCCTGAAAATTCCATCTTGTGTTCTTCGTTCATAGAAATTCAGAGGCTTATATTTTTCGAATTTTTTATCTATAATTGACTTTACAATGTGACAGCAGGCAAGATGGTCAATAAAGGAGACTTCACCCGGTTGCCCCCAAAGATTACAGTATATTTTATATGCTATTTCTCTAAAAGCTTCCGCATTTGATGAGGACAGATTAAGAATTTCCTCTTCTAAGCGGAAAACCTTATCATTCATATCTTTGCGTTCGTCAAAATATACGGTCAATTCATCAAATGAATGAGCACCGGGATGATTTGTGATGTTGCAGGTAAATGCGTCCTTGTTTTCGAGAATATACCGTATAATAGCGGCTTTCTGCTTCACATACGAAGAAACCTTTAGCAGCGACACGCTATATAGCAGCTCTTCAAAAGGGTCAGCAGGTTCTTCAACATAACCTTTTCGTGCGTCCATTAATGACGGTATTCTATCCGGGGTGATACTTGCACCGTTATTGCTGAGAATCTCAATGTACTCATTAAAAAAACGGTATTTGTCCGCAAAGTATATAGACTCAGTGAATTGATCCAGAATACGCATTTGTTCAAACATCTCAAAATATGATTCAAATGAATTAGCATATATTCGGTATAAAGTCGATTGCGGTATATATTCAAGTATACAGCTAACCACCTGCGCTGTCTTTTCCTGTAAAGCGGAGTAGCCAAAAAACGGCATGGTTTCTGCACTGGGAGATTCAACCAGTTTCTGCAACCTGATATTTTTGTTGTCTAACTTTAAGAGTGTCAGAACGATGTCGTTCAGGGAATATGCCGTGAAGTCCTCGCATTCTCCTATCAGGAGATGCCTTTGCATAATATCGCGCTTGTTGTCGCTGGTCTTTTTGCTATGTGCATATAATTCAGGTAAATCCTCTTGCGACTCAGCTATGCCGGAGGTTAGTTCATGAATGTCTTTATAATATTGTAGCTTTGTCTCTTCATTACCAGGCATGGTCTCGGGTGATATTATTTCTTTTTGATTGATGTAACGGTTTATAAAGTACCCAAGTGTGCATTCCTGCTCAAATGGCAAATATATAACGCTGTTCTCGTCAAGAAGCTCTTTCTTGTACATTTTTTGCACAACAACGGATGCAAATAACATATAGCACGAGATTAGTGACGTAAATACAATTCTGGGATCCTCAGAGTACCTTCCGGTATTTCCCCTTTTGATAAACGGAGATATTATATCTTGCTTGAGTTGATTAATGAACGGTAGCTGACGCTCAAGAGAACCACAAATCTTATCAATATAGTATATATTGTCTAATGATTTATAGTCAAAGCAAGGTTGCTTTTCTTCGTCAGAGGAAAGAAGCGTATATATACTGTGTATGCTTTTTAAGATAGTATAGTGATACATTGGCATATAATCGCCCTTTATATTTGCAAATTGGAATATTTCTCCTATTGATTTTATGGTTTGAGTTACTCTCGATGTTAAGCCTCCCATATCAGCCGCCCCCCTATAATTTTTACCGGTTCTTGTATGCAATAATTATACACCATTTTAGAGAAAAAAGCAAACTTTTAAAAATAACTAAAACTTCGAGATAGTTTTTTTCGTCGCGCTATGCTATAATCGGCTTACAATACAAAGCAATAGGAGGAAACAATTTAATGGGTGATTTTTTTGAAAATTGTTTTAGCGGAAGCAGTCCGCAAAATTATGCTCAACAACAATGCGCAACCATTTCGTATCGCAGTACCCAAACCGAAAAAGAAGTAAATGCAGTTTATGGTGTATCCGAGGTTGTCGAACCTGACAAAACATGGAATATAATGGTATGTAGAACAACTAGGCGTACCGGTTCGGAGGAGACCACTAGAAAGGATCACGATATGGTCTTCTCAATCTCGTCAGACAGGCAAATAGTCAAAGGATGCAGAACCGGTTTAAGAGAGGTTAGCAAAGGCACTTTCGAATTAGTAGGCTGCCAACACAGACTTCGATACGGGGATCAGCCAAGCCCCCAAAACCTGTATGTCAATCTGCAGATTACAACACCGGCGCGAGAACAAATCTCTGTATCGCTGCCCATAGAATCTTTCAGAGACATTGCATCACTGATAAAAACATTAGAGGAAGCTCATATATCGATTGATAAAAAGTACCTGAAAATCTGGCTTCGTGACAATGTTCCGAAAATTGAAGAATTTACTCCCACAACAAAAATGATTGGCTGGTGGCGAGATGAGCACGGAAAGTTATTTACGGACACGAGGAAGAATTCAGAAAAGGTTATGAGAGCGGTTATAATTGGAGGAACATATCGAAATACCTTGGTATAATTCCTGACAGCCCCATGAACCTGTCAACAGTTATGTTTACATTAGCAATCCTGGCAGACGAGCTCATGCCAATGCTAGAGACCTTTGGAATTAGCGGTGTAGCAAAAATATGTATTCATGTCAATGACGCTTCGGAAACAGTTGAAAAAACTAAGAAGCTCATGCCAAATATTGTTCATATACAGGCAAACGACAGCGATTCGGATTCCGATCAATGCCCGGTTATTCTGATAGACACCTATTCTGCGTACTTTAAGAACAAAATGCTCTCACAACCGGATAATTCGCCCGATAGTTTTGCGATTTTTATTACGGAAAAGCAATTCAGCGATTTGTCCAATGATATAGCCGACCGAGTACTGTGCCTTGATTGCGGTGAGTTTCAGCTTAATGAATATGTGCCTTTACGGAGCAGCTTTGTTGTAAAAATGCTTGATAATGTGGTCTTTATAACTTTTCTGATGATCAAGTACAATGAGTATTTAGAGAGGTTCAAAGTTTATGCAAAATTAAGCGTAGCGAATACAGCGGCGCTGCTAATGGCAATATCTGAAATATCTCTGATTGATCTGGAAAAAAGCTGGCGCATAAAATTGATAGCTGAACTGGAGGAGTACATTATGCAAGCGCTTGATGGCAGTGTCACCGACGCATCTGCAGCTTTCGTGGATTATCTTTGTACTAAGAGGGATTTCCCTGTTGTGACAAAGGAACAATTCGATGATAGTCAAGAGCAGCTGTTGGTGATAGACGATGATGTTTATTTCACGCGCCAGACTATGCAGCATATTGCAAAGCAGCTCAGAATGGGGACTAAATTTCTCTGTGACACACTCAAGAATAAGAATCTGCTTCAGGCAGAAAGCGGCTTTCAAAAAGCGGTAAATGTGAACGGGAGGACATTCAGAATGTACAAACTAAGACAAAGCGACATATTCCGGAAAGGCGATATAATGTTTGAAATTGACGGTTTTTCTGACGCCGAACCTCAGCTAAGGCTGAATTTAGGCAAAAACAACACTACCTCTGTGTACTACGCTGTCAATGCTCTTGACGGTTCCGAGAACGGTCATGCCATGATAACCGGCAACACCCGAACAGGTAAGAGTACATTTCTCACAAATGTAGCCCGGCAGGCAAACAGGGCAGGAATTAAAGTGGTCTGCATTGGCTCAACATACAGCAGGCTAGCGCTGTCAGGCGATGAGGTAAGCGTTCACCAATATTTCGACGAACCGCAATCCTACTTGCTGTCAGATGTCTTATCGGGTATAAACAAGGAATACCTGATCGACGAGGAACGAAACTGGCTTGAAATGCTTATGGAAGAAGCCGAAAACGGCAAGCAGTATTCATCATTGGCAGAATGCGAACACGAGATTTTGTCTATGATTGATAACAATGAATGTTCAATGCTAATCAAGCAGGTAAAAAATATAATCGATAGCGAGGCAAAAAGAGTGGATTGGAACGAGGTATTAACCGACAACCGGATATCCATAATTGAGGTGGCTGACGAGGTAAATCCCGACTCCGCTCTCGCAGAATTTTACACTCACAAGGTAAGACTTGGTGACAATACACCGTGTATCCTTATTCTCGATGAATGTCAGGAGTTTTCAATGAACAGCAAATCGCCGCTTGTGAAAGTGCTGCGCCAAGGCGCAAAGCACGGAATTATGGCGTTTCTCTCAACGCAGTATCTCAGCCAGGACAATGGCACAGACGCTGTGAAAATACAGTCGCTTTGTCAGACAAAGGTTGTATTCAGACCTGTCAAGACTGTGGACGCGCTCAAACAGCTTGGTTCAAGCGCTGCCGACAGCAAACTGAGAGAGCTTCTTGACTCGCTTGGCAAAGGCGAATGTGTGATTATGGGCAGCATAAGCACCGATAAATGCCGTATAGACTACCCAGTAAAGGTAACTGTTCCCGTACAAGTCTGACAGGTAACAGTCCGATTGCTCCGTGATATATTATCATAAGGAATAAACTGCCATGCCCAAGGAAATCATAACCGTTAAGTGAAAGGAGGTGCCACATGAGAGCGGACATAAATCACGACAAAAAGCTGATACTGGTCTGGAAGTCCACACAGGAAGCCGACCTGCCTATACCTGACGAGCTGGAGCGCGAGATTGCGCCGCTCCGACAGAAGAAATACAAGCTGATAATCATGAAATCCGGTACCGAGGACTTGTTTGAACCGACGCTGTACCTCTTGAAGATGAATCGCATGAAGATGGCAGAACAGGAGGTCAAGGCGGAGAAAATCTCCGGACAAACGCCCGAACCGGCATAGAATACGGAGCGGCTCTTTACGGGTCGCTCTGATTTTATCGCGGGGACTTGCATTTATTTTTTTTGGTAAAACAAATCTCTACAATGTATTGACAATGCTTACGATATGGTATATAATGCCCTTAGAGGTGAGAAGAATGACTCCTAACGAGCAGACAAAAGCCGCTCTTGCTGAATATGACGAGATGAAAGACAAGACCGGGGAATATAAGCGGTACAGCGCCTTTGACGAGTTGATTAACGAAGTGCAGAACGACACTTGATATCCTATGTTCAGAACAATAGAAATTGGAGCAGGTTTTGTGCCTGCTCCTTATTATTTTATTGGTACTTGCATTTCTTTATTTTTTGTGGTACAATATTGTATATAAGTATTCCGAAAGGATTTGATTACATTGGAAAGACTTAGCATAGCCGGCTACTGCCGAATATCGGTTGACGAGGAGCTTGACAGGGACAACACCTCTATCGAGAACCAGAAAGCCATAATCGAGGACTATGTGCGGACAAAGTTCCCCGAAGCGGAACTTACATTCTACGCCGACAGAGACCGCTCCGGTTACACCTTCGACCAGCGCGAGTTCTATCAAATAATGCGCAGAAAGCTTATTCGCGGCGAACACCAGATACTCGTAGTCAAGGATTTCAGCCGTTTCTCCCGCCGCAACAGCAAGGGTCTGGTGGAGCTTGAGGACTTGCGGGACAGCGGCGTGCGTATTATAGCGATTGGAGACGGGATAGATTACCCCACCTGCGACGAGTGGGTGCAGATACAGTTCCGCTTTCTCATCAACGAAATGCCCGTCACCGACGCCAGCAAAAAGGTCAAGAGCGTAATCCAGAACCGTCAGCAGGAGGGAAAGTGGCTCTGCGCTGTGCCTTATGGATACCGTCTGACGAGCGGCAAGAACCCGACTATCGAGGTTGAGGAAGAATGCGCCGAGGTTGTCCGCAAGATATTCCGGATGTATTCCGAGGGCAACGGCTACCGCAAAATAGCTAACTACCTTACCGACAACAATATCCCCACCCCGCGTATGCACGAGGAGCAGCGCCGCATTTCCGAGGGCGAAGATGTCAAGACCCGCGCTAAATCAACATGGAGCATAGTTTCCGTGTCGGAGATACTGCGCAACGACTTCTATATAGGCACTTTCAGACAGGCAAAGTACAAGCGGCGCAAGATAAACGGCGCTGATTTCAAGACGGACGAAAGCGAGCATATCGTTTTTGAAAACCACCATGAACCTATCGTTGATTACAGGCTGTTCAGCACAGTTCAGAAGCAGCTTGAAAGCCGCACAGAGGGTCACTACCGCGGCGTGAAGAAATACGATAATGTCTATTCGGGATTTATCTTCTGCGGCGACTGCGGCGCGCCTATGTTCTCTATCAGCAACCCCAAGCGTGACCCCGCCTACACCTGCGGAAGCTACCACAGGCGCGGCTTGCAGGGCTGCACCTCTCACCACACCAAATGCGCCGTGCTTGACGAAGCGCTGAAAGCGTATATCAGAATGGTGCGGGATAACTCGCAGGAGATGATTGCAAAGCTTGATGAAGCGCTCAAAGAGGAAAAGGTAGAAACCACCCAGACGAAATCCACCGTTGAGATACTGCGCGACAGAATAGAGGACGCAAAATCCGAGATGAAGCTGCTCGCGCGGCAGAAGATAAAGGAGATAGCCCGAAACCCCGAAAACGAGGCGCTCTATGACGAAACCTACGGCGAAATGCTGGACGACCTCGCTAAGCAAATCGACTCCCTTGAAAGCCAGATAGGACTTCTTGCGGAAAAGCAGAGTGCAGTAGTACGGGTCAATCGGACAGCCAAAACCGCTATCGACATCTTCAACGACATTATCGAAAAGGACGCTCTCACCCGCGCCGACCTTGAGGTGATAATCGAGAAGATACTCGTCTATGAGGACAGAATCGAGATAACGCTCAAACCGAACATTGACGCACTGCTAAGACTTGAACCGCAGAAAGGTCTTACCGCAAATTTTAACTGTGACACGGTTAATATCGAATGTACAGTCACCCAGAAAAGTTCCAACAAAAGGGACAAGGTTATCCGTGTCAATGTGTTCAGTAAGGGCGACCCTCTTGAAATATACACCAGTCCCGAGGGAGAAGTCATCTTCAAAAAATACTCTCCTGTCGGTGAGATATCCGGAAACGCTTCGCAGTATGTTGATGTTCTGTCAAAGGTAGGAGGCTGTCCTGCGGTCATCTGTGACCGAGACCATGTTATCGCCGTATCCGGTATGTCGAAAAAGGAAGTTATAGAGCGCCGCGTTTCCGGTTCTCTTGAGGACCTTATTGAGCAGCGCAAGACTCATATCTACAAAAGCAAGCAGGATAAGCAGCTTAATCCTATCGAGGGCATTGACAGATACGCAATTGCCTGTGCACCCATTTTGTCACAGGGCGATGTAAACGGCGCAGTCATCATGCTTTCTGGCGAGAATAACGAATATGCGACCAACGAGCAGAGCGCGCTTGTACAGGCGGCTGCCATGTATTTCGGAAAGCAGATGGAGGAATAATCATCTGTAAAATGAAAAGTACGGCTTGTTATAATATCGTCAACTGCCGACAGCTTGAATAATAATCCCCCGGCGCACACTATCGGAAAGCTTTAGTGCTGCACCGGGGGATTTCCTGTTGCCTTGCATCCTGCCGTTATTCTGCAGCACAGCAGAATAATCCCCCGAAACCGCTGCTGTTTTCTGTTGCATCGGGTACGGGGGAGAGGTGTATCAAAGATTTGATTCGAGAAACACTTTCAGTGCTGCTGCGGCTTGTTCCTCGTCGTTTCCGCGCACGGTGACGGAGATTGTATCTCCGCATTTTATCCCAAGTCCCATCAGCGCGATAAGCTTTGTACAGGCTGCAGTCTTTGTTCCTTTTGCAATAGTGATTTCGGAGCTGTAATTCCGGGCGAGCTTTGCCAGCAGTCCTGCCGGTCTTGCGTGGATACCGAGTTCATCCTTTATCGTATATTCAAATATTATCATAGTATCGTCCTTTCCTGTCACAGTATATCATTGATGTCGGATTTCAGCACATCTGCCTTTGGACCGTACACCGCTTGAATTCCTGTTCCGTTTTTTACCAGCGCGAGTGCGCCCTCGGCTTTCCAGCTCTGCTCGTCCGATACAAGCCCGGGGTCCTTTACAGTGATACGAAGCCGCGTCATGCAAGCGTCAACAAGCACAATGTTCTCTCTGCCGCCCAATAGTGTGATTATGCGCTCGGCTTGGCAGTCACCGGGCTCTGCGTTCATCTGTGCAGGGGTTTCTTCATTTTCGCCGCCTGCGGTGTAGTTGCCCAGTCTGCCGGGAGTAGCGTATTGCAGCTTGCCTATCATCAGATATGCCACGCCATAACCTATTGCAAAGAACACAATGCAGGCAACGATGAAGTTCAGGATATCCCTTGTAAGTCCTGCTTGTATCGACATAGGCAGGCGAGTGGCAAGCTCCAGATTGCCGAACGAATGCAGCCTGAGGTCCGCGACACCTGCAAGAGCGAACGCGCAGCCCTGTAACAGCGCATATACGACATACAGCGGAACAGCGCAAAACATGAACATGAACTCGAGCGGCTCTGTCACTCCGGTAAGGAACACTGCAAGCGCGGCTGAAAAGAACATAGAGCGGTATGCCTTTCGTTTATCGCGGTCTACTCTGCGGTACATTGCCAGTGCTATGCCAAGCAGAAGTCCCGTTGCGCCTATCATCTGACCGACCTTGAAGCGTGCAGGCACCACAGCTTCCAGCAGGGCGTTGTACGCTGCGGTATCTCCCGAGCTTTTGAGATTTATCAGATCGGTTACCCATGCAAGCCATAGAGGGTCTTGTCCGAATACGGTAGAGCCTGCGTTTGTTCCTGTCTGAATAACATAGCTTCCGCCGAACGAGGTGTAGTTCATCGGTATGGTGAGCATATGGTGCAGACCGAATGGCAGCAGAAGTCTTTCAAGCGTGCCGTAAACGAAAGGCGCCAGTATAGGAGCGGTGTCCGCAGAGTTTGCGATCCAGATGCCGAACGAGTTTATTCCCGACTGAACCACAGGCCACACTACCGCGAGTAGCAGCGAAATAATTACCGAGTACAGTATTACGGCAAGAGGGACAAAGCGTTTTCCGTTGAAGAACGACAGCGCTTCGGGCAGCTTGCGGTAATTGTAGTATTTGTTGTACACTATTCCGCCGAGAAAGCCGGCGATAATGCCGACGAAAACGCCCATGTTCAGAGCAGGCGCACCGAGAACATCGGTGAAGTAGTTTTCGACGAGCATTTCGTTTCCGAAAATTGAGTATGTCACGGCGGTCGGGTCGCTTAGCATATCCGAGCTTACACCGAAAACAGCACCTGTGATATTATTGATCAGTATGAAGGCTATAACAGCCGCAAATGCGCCGCCTGCCTTTTCCTTTGCCCAAGAGCCGCCTATCGCTGCCGCAAACAGCAGATTAAGGTTGCCTATTATCGCCCAGCCTATGCTTTCGGTAACGCTTCCCACCGAGGATATAAACGATGAGGTGGCTCCTGCCATTGCGATAAGCTTGCCTATGCTTATCATAAGTCCTGCTGCCGGCATTACCGAGATAACCACCATAAGCACCTTTCCCAGCCGCTGCAGAAAGTCAAAGCTCTTTCGCGGCTCGGTTTGCTTTTTGGCGGAGTTAGTATTCTTACTGCCGCGCGGTGAAACTGTGATGATAGGCTGCCCTTTTTTGACTGCTCCATGGTGCGGCTCGACCTGCGCGTCTTCGTCGCAGCTGCATACGATTACGGGTGTAGTTAGGTCATAGCCGCGCGCTCTCAGAAGCTCTGTATCTACAATTGCGACGAGGTCGCCTATGCGCACGCGCTGACCTGCCGTTACACACGGCTCAAAGCCCTCGCCGTGCAGCTTCGCGGTGTCTATTCCGAAATGGACGAGCACCTCTGTTCCGTTGTTGTCCGAAAAACCATATGCGTGCTTGGTTTCGGAGATAGAGGTAACATAACCGTTAACGGGACTGTATATTCTTCCGTCCGAGGGTATTATCGCGCAGCCCTCACCGAGAATTTTGTGTGCGAATACCTCATCCGCTGTCTGTTCGATCGGAATTGCGTTTCCGTTAAGCGGTGAAGCTATCTTTATGCATTTACTCATAGCAGAATACCTCCTGTGATGTATATTACAGTATTTGCCGAATATGCGTGAAAATACCTGTTCTAATAAAAAATGCATAAGCTCGCCGTATTGTCGGAATAATTTATAGATGAGCAGCGCTCATGAGGCTGATAAATAATGCTTATCAATTAATACATAATAATAATTTGATATTATGCTTTATTTGTGATATAATAGATGAGGGCATAAAAAACTGCATATATACCGCAGTGCTGCCCGAACAATTTAGGCAGAATCGCACAATTTGCTGAGTGCCGTGCTGCCGAAGAAGAAAAGGTGGATTATATGAAAACTATCAAAAAATATGCAATGCTGCTTCCGGGATTTATCCTCGCGCTGGCAATTTCAGCTGTTGCAAAGCTTATCGAGGGACTGCTCCCGATACATCTTATCGGTGCTTCCGTTATTGCGCTTTTTATCGGAATGATCATCAACCATTTCCGCAAGCCGACTGAGCTGTTTACTCCGGGACTTCAGTTCACATCAAAGAAGATACTTAAGTTTGCGATAATCCTTTTGGGTGCAAGTCTGAATATCGCAATCGTGCTTGAGGTAGGAAAGCTTTCACTCTGCGTTATGCTGTTTACGCTATTCACTTGCTTCGGAATAGGTCACTTTGTGGGCAGGGCGCTTAAAATCAACTGGAAGCTTTCCAACCTTATCTCTGCGGGAACGGGTATCTGCGGCGGTTCGGCAATAGCAGCGATTGCGCCGGTAATTGACGCGGATGACAGCGATATTGCATATTCGATGTCTGCTACATTCCTGTTTGACATGGCGATGATAGTGCTGTTCCCGATAATGGGACAGGCTATGGGTCTGTCCGATATGGCATATGGTCTTTGGGCAGGCACTGCGGTAAATGACACCTCAAGCGTTGTGGCGGCAGGCTATGCTTTTTCCGAGGCGGCAGGCGACTTTGCGACCATGGTAAAGCTGACGCGTACACTGTCGATAATTCCTACCGTAATCGTATTTGCGCTTATTTCGGCGCACATCAAGAAAAAAGAAGCGGCTGCTGCCGCGGAGGTTGGTGCTGCTCCAAAGTTCAGCATAACCAAGATATTCCCGTGGTTTATTCTGGGATTTCTGGCGCTTGCTGCGATAAACAGCTTCGGCATCATTCCTGCACCGGTTTCGGGCGGAATGAAGGAGGTCAGCAAATTCCTGATGGTTTCCGCACTGGCTGCGATAGGACTTAACACAAGCTTCAGGGATATGAAGAAATCCGGCATAAGACCCATGCTGCACGGATTTATCATTTCTGCACTTGTCGTAATCGTAGCGATAGCTGTCGAGTACTTCATGGGAATTGTATAACAGATATTGACAACATGGGTTTTGTGTGCTATACTCATTATAAGGAATATGTCGTTATTGTGTTTAATCGAACGGCATTGGATAGTAATGGAGCAGTTTGCTCCGCAAATATCAGGGAATGATGTTCTCCCACGGTTAACACCGAAACCGCCTTTAAAGCTGATGACGTCTGCCTTATACGCAGATGGTGTCGGCTTTTTTGTTTTTCAGGAGGGATATTATGTTGTTGTCTTTAGCTGTAATTTTCCTTGTGGGTCTGGCTGCAGGTGCCATATTTCAGACCATGCGCCTGCCGCGAATAATTGGAATGCTCGCAACGGGAATTGTCATCGGTCCGTATGTGCTTGACTTGATTGACCCGTCCATTCTTGGGATTTCATCTCAGTTGAGGCAGATCGCGCTTATCATCATACTTATTAAGGCAGGGCTCTCGCTGGATATAGCAGACCTTAAGAAGGTCGGTCGCCCAGCTGTGCTGATGGCTTTTGTGCCTGCGTGTGCGGAGATACTGGGGTATATCTGCCTTGCACCGGCGATTTTCCATATATCTATTACCGAGGCTGCGGTGATGGGTGCGGTGCTGAGCGCAGTTTCCCCGGCGGTAGTTGTTCCGCGTATGGTCGCGATGATTGAACAAGGGCGCGGAACCGAAAAAGGTATTCCTCAGATGATTCTTGCAGGCGCGTCCTGCGATGATGTGTTCGTCATTGTTCTGTTTTCGACCTTTGTAACAATGGCGCAGGGGAATTCTGCCAGCCTTTCGGCATTTCTGGATATTCCTATTTCTGTCATACTCGGAGTTCTTGCAGGGGTAATTGCAGGATATGGGCTGTATTTCTTGTTTGAGAAGTCGTTCAAAAAGGGAAGAGGGATAAGAAACAGCGTAAAGGTTATTATCATTCTTGCCGTTTCATTTCTGCTGATTGCCGCAGAAACGCTGCTTAAGGGATATGCGGCGTTTTCGGGTCTGCTTGCGGTGGTTGCGGCAGCTTGCATGATCAAGCTGAAATCAGAGCAAAGCGTCACTAAGCGCTTGTCGGAGAAATTCGGAAAGCTGTGGCTTGCGGCAGAGGTCATGCTGTTTGTGCTGGTCGGTGCGGCGGTGGATATACGCTATACGCTGACCGCAGGGGCAAGCGCCATCGCGATGATATTGCTTGCTCTCGCTTTCCGCGCAGTTGGCGTTGCAATATGCCTTATCGGGGCGAAGCTTACTGCACGGGAGAAGCTGTTCTGTGTAATAGCATATCTTCCCAAAGCAACGGTACAGGCGGCAATTGGGGCGGTTCCGCTTTCTCTGGGTCTGCCGTGCGGAAAAACGGTTTTGTCCGTCGCGGTGCTTGCCATCCTTATCACTGCTCCGCTTGGCGCCATTGGTATAGATGTCGGCAGCAAAAAGCTTCTCGGCGAAGCGGAAAAGGCTTATTAATAAATAGAAGTAAATAAGCCGTTTTTGATTTTTACGTCAAAAACGGCTTTGTTAGTTATATATACTTGACCGGATAACATTTTGATGATATAATTACTTTGATGGTTTGTGAACAAAAGCGTTATGAGGTTATTGCATGGAAATAATAATTGTTCTTGTTATATGCTCTTTGATAGCCCTTACGGTGATGAACATAGTCATGGCAAAGAAAAAGATGAAAAAGTATGTTATCATCTTCAATGTGATAGCACATACTGTTTTGGCTTCGCTGGTTATTATTCAATGTATCAATCTTGCTGTAATTGATAAGGACCGTGAAAACTATGATATCTATGGCAGCGAGATTTTTAACAAAATTCGTTATGACAGAACCGAAGGGGATTATTATCTGCTGAAACAGAATGCTTTCTTGGCATCGAGTACGGTATTTGCAGTGCCAAAGGAAAATGCCGATTTGCCTTATTTTGCAAAAAAGCACCACGACATATATGTCTATTGCAAAAAAGGCACGGAATTATGTGATAATAGCAATACAGTAGTTATTGGTTCGAATAGTTATTTGCGCGCCGATAATGTCGTCAAAATCCGTTCTGATTATCTTGGCTTGGTTGTTTCGGTCGGCTTAGTTTACATCATACTCCTGTTCCTATTAAATGTAGTCGGATTTATAGTTTTACTCATAAAGAAGAAAAGAAGCAAAAATCTCGATAAAATGTAATGATACTCCCGACATGAACATAAAAATAGCCTGAGAAGAATACATGATGTCTTCTCAGGCGCTTTTTACTCAGAAAAAACCTCCGACCGATTATGCCGGAGGTATCATATCAATCTCTGCTCAGCAATTCGCTGATCTCTACCGAGAACACCTTTGCAAGCGAGATAAGTTCGATATCAGTTACAAAACGCTGACCGGATTCGATACGCTGAACGGCATTTTTATCAATATCAAGACCAATGAGCTGTAGTCTGTCTGCAACTTCTCTCTGTGATATTTTTAAACTTTTGCGCATTTTAGCGATTTTTACGCCGCATATGTTATTGCGTCCGTCAGAAGTTCTGTTGTTGAACATACTCACTCCTCCTTATTATTCATTTCTTTCGTTTTCTTTATTGTATTGTAAATCGCATTAATATATGACATCCACAAATTGTTTTTGCTACTTTTATTAGTTAAAATTGCATTTTTTCATTTTGCAGATGTCAAAATCCGTAAAGTCTGACTTTTGCTTGTTGTCATGCGACTTCAGCGCAATCGTGCATATTATATATTGTGTACATTTTGATACAATTATTAATCCTGTTTTGCCGATTTTTGACGGCGATAAAATATTTATGCTGCAAATTGACAAAAGCGGAATTATGTGCTATAATAACTTAAGGACGATTTTTTCGTCTTTTAGTGTAGTAAAGGATTATTATGTTATTAAGGAGATTATTATGAAATGTGTTAATTGTGGAGTTGAGCTTCCCGAAAATGCTCAGTTCTGCGGCAACTGCGGTGCTACTGTTTCCGAGCAGAGCCAGCAGGCTCCTGCGGCACAGCAGCCGTTTGCTCAGACAGCTTCCAACCCGGCTGATTATGTATCTGCCGGAGAGCTTCCATCCTATACCTCTGTACCTGCTCCCGTCAAGAAAAAGAGCAAGCTTGTTCCTATTCTTGCAGTGACCGGTTCAGTAGCTGCCGTTGGCGTTGCAGGTACCATAATCGGTATCAACTGTAAATCTGCCGTTAAGCGCACTCTTATGGGTGAAAATAAGTATGCAGCTTCCGTTATGGACAACACCGTTGACAAGTTTATCGGCGATACATCTTCCAAGGACATCGCTACCGGAATTAAGGCTGCAAGCGAAACAATGATTACTGTTGCCTCCTCAATGTCCGACTTCTCCGGAAACGATGAAGAGATGATGCTTTACGCTCTTGCAAGTGCGCTTGATACATACGGCGACACCGGCGTTGCGGCTACTTTAGGATTTGATATTAAGCCTTCCGATAAAATCAAGGATTCTCTCAAAGAACTCTGCGATGACTATCTCGATGTTGACGGCGATGCTGTCATCAAGGCTATTGATTATTTCGGAAGCACTTATATGAGTGTTGACCAGAAGTTTACGGATGACGCATATGCCTGCGCATTCCGCTTCGGTGCTGCTGATGACGAGCTGTTAGATCTTGACTTCTATTACGATAAGAAGGGCGATTGCTACATATCCTTCCCCTCTGCTTCCAAGACGGCTATTCATGCAGAGCTTCCCGAGCTGCCCGAGATAGACGCCAAGAATTCTGTCGAGGTAGATGAGAAGGAAGTTGTTGCTTTGCTGGACTCTATCGACAAGGTTATTGACGCTGCATTTGAGTCCGCCGACGTGGAGGTTTCTGAACAGACTCTTACGGTAGGCAAGGCAAAATACAAGGGCACCTGTGTTGAGGCAGTCTTTGACGCAGAGCTTATCGGCGACACTATTGTTGAGCTTGCAAAGAATGTAGAGGACAGCGATTTCATCGCTGACATTATTGAAGAGGTTACCGGCGAAGATATCGACTTGTCTGAGATCGTTTCCGAAGCAGAGAGCTTGTGTGATGAGATTGCAGACTATGATTTCAAGCTTGTTGTCAGAAACTATGTTACATCTACGGATAAGGTTGTAGGAACCGAGATCGTATTCGGCAATGATGAAGCTGATATCATTGTTTCTGCGCTTGACACCAAGGAATACTTCGCTATTGCATTCGAGATAGATGATAAGAGCGAGTACGGTTACAGTGATTGCCTCATCAGTCTTGTAGCTGAAAAGGAGAACGAAAAGTCGGGTTCTGCAGTTCTCAAGGTTACCGCTTCGGGCGTATCCTTTGATATTGACATTGATTACAGTGATCTGGGCACTACTCAGTATATGGGCATGAATTATCCCACAGGTACTTTTGTAATCACACTCGGAAGCTCTATAATTGATATGGTTCCCGATGAGTCTTTCAGCGTCGGCGACGAGGATATCAGCGTGAAGAATCTTCTCAAAAAGTCTTCCATTATAGTAAAGAGTGCTAAGAAGGACAACGGTATTCGCTTCGATATGGGTCTTGATAACGGCGATTACGGTTATTATGGCGTTTTTGTAGAATACGGCGACAGCAAGGCAAAGGTTGCATCCAGCTACAAGGATGTCATCGAAATTGACGATTTTGATGACCTGCTGGCCCGGCGTCAGGCTTGCGAAGATGTCTGC
>JBJESD010000022.1:0-4721 GCA_051882595.1 Oscillospiraceae bacterium
CCTAGCTTCGCAAGAAAAAACGTCCCTCAGATGGTTAAGGCGGGAACAACGTTCGTGCTTGCGCTTGTTATCGTTGCGGCAGGCGGTAGTGAGTACACCATGCCGTCGGGACTTCTGCCGTTTGTGTTTGATGTTGCAAAGGAGCTTGCCGTCGGCGCGGTTCTTGGCTTTTTCGTCAATCTGATGCTTCAGGTCTTTTCGCTCGCCGGCGAGGTGTCGGATATGCAGATAGGTCTTTCAATGGCGAAAAGCTATGACCCCACATTCGGCAACGCCGGTCTTTCCACACAGTATTTCAGCTACTGGTTTATGATGTATTTCTTTGCGGTGGGCGGTCATCTGTCATATATAAAGCTGTTTGCGGTATCCTATGAGACCATACCTATCGGCTTTGACAGCTTCAATATCAATATCGCGTATATTCTGGTGCAGTATTTTCAGACGGTGCTTACGCTTGGGCTTAAGCTTGCTATGCCCGTGGTGGCGGCGTCGCTTGTCACAGAATTCTGCATCGGCGTTATGATGAAAGCGGTTCCGTCTATCCATGTTTTTGTTATCAACATTCAGGTCAAGATGCTGGTAGGTCTTGTGGTGCTTGCCGCAAGCTGCGGCGTCGTATCTGAGTTTATGGGCGAGATGATGAATATCCTGTTCACCAATCTCAACGGCATTGTGGAGAAGCTTATTTCGGCTTAGCACGTGCGCAGTTTCCTGCATGAAAGGGCGGTGGCTTTATGGCAGGCGAAGAAAAAACCGAAAAAGCCACGCCGAAAAAGCGCCGCGACTCACGCAAAGAGGGCGAGGTGCTTCAAAGCAAGGAGATTGGTATAGCGGTTTCCGTGCTTGGCATTTTCACATCCATGCGGTTGCTTATGGGGCATATGACAGAAGCAGTGCTAGCTTACAGTTCGTCTGTTTTTTCAAAAGTTGGCTCAACGCAGATAAACTCCGACAATATCATGGCAGTATTCGTAGACCTTATTACGGTAGTTGTCGTAACTGTCGGTCCGATATGCGCGATTGCTATGCTGCTTGGTACTATCCCATCCATTGCGCAGACTAAGGGTCTGTTTACAATGAAAGCGCTGCGCCCGAAGTTCTCACGGCTTAATCCGCTGTCGGGTATAAAAAAGCTGTTTTCTCTCCAGGCGGCGGTCGGCATACTGAAAGGACTTATCGAGGTCGCCGTTATCGGCTATGTGATATACAACGAGGTTTCGAAGCGTATTCCCAGATTTCTGGCGCTTATCGACACCGGAATAATGCAGGCTATGGCATACTGCCTGATGAGCGTGTTCGACCTTGTGATGCTGATATGTATAATGCTTGTTTTCGTAGCTGCCGGGGACTTTTTGTTTCAGTGGTGGGAGTTTGAGAAAAAGCTTAAGATGTCCAAGCAGGAGATCAAGGAGGAATACAAGCAGACCGAGGGCGACCCTCAGATAAAAAGCAAGATAAAGCAGAAACAGCAGCAGATGGCAATGTCCCGTATGATGCAGGAGGTGCCGAAGGCTGATGTCGTAATCCGTAACCCTACTCACTTTGCGGTAGCGCTTAAATATGATCAGGACAAGAACAGGGCGCCGCAGGTGGTTGCAAAGGGAAAGGATTACCTCGCATTGCGGATAGTCAAAATCGCAGAGGAGAACGACGTGTTCATCACCGAAAACCCTCCGCTTGCGAGAACACTTTACAGTACGGTGGATATCGGGCGAGAGATACCGATGGAACTGTACGAGGCGGTGGCAGAGGTGCTGACCGTTGTTTACAAGGCAAAAAACAAGAAGCTTCATGCTTGATTGATTACATACTGTTATAATTCGACAAAATATTACAGAAAGGAGTGGTGATATCATGATACGAAAGCTGTTAAGCAATTCATTTGTACTGTTTGTTATTTTCATCGTACTTGCTATTATCATTCCGCTTCCTACTGTTATACAGGATTTTCTGATACTGCTGAATATCGCGCTGAGCCTTATCATCCTTATAATGACTATGTTCATTAAAGAGGCGCTGGAGTTTTCGGTGTTTCCCACTGTACTGCTGTTGACCACGGTACTGCGACTATCGCTCAACATCTCCACCACGCGTTCTATTCTCTCGTGCGACGGCAACATGAAAGAGGGCGTCAGCAAGGTTATCGCCGCTTTCGGTGACTTCGTTATGGGCGGCGACGCTATCGTAGGTTTTCTGATATTCATTATCATCGTATTGGTCAACTTTATCGTTATCACAAAGGGTTCGGAGCGTGTATCGGAGGTTGCTGCCCGCTTTACGCTGGACGCAATGCCCGGTAAACAGATGGCTATCGACGCCGACCTTAACTCCGGACTTATCAATGAGGAGCAGGCGAAGCTCCGCCGCGCCAACATCCAGCGCGAGGCTGATTTCTACGGCTCTATGGACGGTGCTACCAAGTTCGTTAAGGGCGACGCTATCATGTCCATCATCACAACGCTTGTAAACCTCATCGGCGGCGTTGTGATCGGCATGATACGAAGCGGCGGCAGCATCATGGAGATAATCAACACCTACTCGCTTGCAACGGTGGGCGATGGTCTGTGCTCACAGCTTCCTGCGCTGCTTATCTCGGTTGCAACAGGTATGATAGTTACGCGCGCGGCAAGTCAGGACAGCCTGATGAACGACGTAAAGTCGCAGTTCACCGCGCAGCCGTTTGTACTGCTTATTTCGGGTATCGTGCTTATCGTAATGATGATAATTCCCGGCTTCCCTAAGCTCACTCTGCTTTTGCTGGGTGCTATGCTTATCACTGCTGCCATCATGCTTGACAGAAACAAGAAGAAGATGGCAGAGCTGGAGCTTGCGCAGCGTGCAAAGGAGGAGGCAAGAGAGCTGGAGAAAGCCTCCAACGCGGATAACGAGTATTTCAGGGATATCGACAATGTGTTCAAGCTGCTTAACGTTGAGCCTATCGAGATGGAGTTCGGCTATTCGCTTCTGCGCCTTGTTGACGAAAAGAGCGGCGGCAACTTTATCGAGAGAGTCGTAATTTTCCGAAAGCAGTTTGCGCTTGATATGGGTATGGTTATCCCGTCGGTGCGTATGACGGACAACCCCGAGATAAATCCCAACCAGTACATCATCAAGATAAAGGGCGAGGAGGTAGCGCGCGGCGAAATTCTTGTAGACCACTATCTTGCGCTTGACAGCGGCGATGTTACCGCACAGGTCGAGGGTATCGACACGGTAGAGCCTGCATTCGGTCTGCCTGCAAAGTGGATATCCGAGGACAAGAAGATAATGGCGGATGTCGCAGGCTACACACTTATCGACCCGGTTTCCGTGATGATTACCCACTGGTCGGAGATAATGAAGCGCTATGCGCATGAGCTTCTTTCCAGACAGGATGTCAACACGATGGTGGAAAATGTCAAGAAAACCAACCCGATCGTTGTCGATGATTTAATACCAAAGGTAATATCTGTCGGATATTTACAGAAAGTAATGTCGAATTTGCTGCGTGAGGGCATTCCGATCCGCGACCTTGAAACCATCCTTGAAACTCTCGGCGACCATGCAAATGTACTTAAGGATATGGATATCGTGACGGAGTATGTACGTCAGGCGCTTAAGCGTACCATTACGCGCCGCTTCGCCGAGGCTAACTCACTGAGAGTGATCACCCTTGATACGCAGATAGAGGACATGATAGTAAGCTCTGTTAAAAAATCCGATCAGGGCAGCTATCTTGCGATGCCTCCCGACGTAATTCAACAAATAGTTAACGTTACCAACAGAGAAATCGACAAAATCAAGGATGTTATACCCACTGTTATAATTCTGACTTCTCCCGTTGTCAGAATCTACTTCAAGAAGCTGACGGACCAGTTTATCCCGAACATAACGGTGCTGTCGTACAGCGAGATCGACGCTTCTGCGCAGATTCAGGCGATAGGAAACATCTCGCTTAATCCAAGCATGGCATGATAAACCACGGGCTTTGCTGAAAGCTATGGGCTCATTAATCGGGTGCAAGGTCGGCAGTATGCCTTTATTCCGGTAAGAGGGGGTGCGGACTATGGACAGCAGCACGGCTGTATTAATTCAGGAATATCTCAACACGCGCGACGAAGCTGTACGCAATGAGATCGTGCTGAAAAATCTCGGGCTTGTCCGTGCCTGCGCGCTTTCGCTGAGGAATATGTATATCAAATTCGGCGACGTGGACGATGTGGTCAACGAGGGCGTTATCGCTCTTATGGACGCTATCGAGAGCTTCGACCCCGACAAGGGTGCAAAGTTTGAGACCTATGCAACGCTGCGGATACGCGGCGCAATAATTGATTACATCCGTAAGCAGGACTGGATTCCGAGAAGTGTGAGAAAATTTGCGCGCGACCTTGACAATGCCAATACTAAGTTGTATAATCAATATAACAGGATGCCTACCACTGCGGAGCTTTCCGAGTATATGGAAATGTCCGAGGAAAAGCTGCTTAAATGCATGGCTGAGGCTTCCACCACGGTAACGCTTTCTTTCGAGGAGCTGCTCTATGAGGATAATTTCGAGGAGCGTTCCTCAACCGATGGGGACAATATCGATACGCAGATTCTGCGCGAGGAGTGCCGCAGTATAATCGCCCGTGCGATAGAAGCCCTTAAGGAAAAGGAAAGACAGGTCATTACGCTATACTATTTCAAGAATATGAAGTATTCCGATATCGCAAAGGTTATCGGCGTTTCGGAGTCAAGGG
>JBJESD010000023.1:0-20241 GCA_051882595.1 Oscillospiraceae bacterium
GCCCATAGTGCTATGTTTGAGGGCAAGCGAAGCTCATACATTTGTCTGACTGTGTTTTCGGTTATTGCAATGTATACGCATAATGTCGCTATGCTTGGGACGCTTGGCGTATATATAACCATGCTGCTGTTTACGCTTGTGCAAAAGGACTTTCGTCGCTTTAGAAACATATTTATCTGCGGAGCAATAAGTGCAGTTGTATACATACCATGGCTTATGGTGGTATTCTATCAGTTCGATAATGTTCAAGAGGGCTTCTGGTCAAATCCCGATCCCGGTATACAAAGGCTGTTTTCGTGGACTATTTCATCCCCGTTTGAGTACTACACCTATTTCGGACTTCGGCTGATGCTTATGATTGCCATAGGTGCCACTGCGGTTATGGTGATATTGAAAGCCATTGATTTCGGAAAGATTCGCGGAATGAAAAAGCCCACGGACATACTGAAATATAAGCCGGAGAAGGCCGGCTGCACCGTGGCTTTATATATGCTGCTGAGCTATTTTGCGGCGATTATGGCGCTTTACTTGTTTACGGAATTAGTATACCCGTTTGCCACCTCAAGGTATTTCAACGTTTTTTCCGGCTACTGGATAGTGATAATCTCCGTTGGGCTGGCGCAATGCAGGCTGCGTTTCATGCCATGGATTGTGATGACAGTAAGCGGAATCGCGTTTGCCGTCGAGGTTTGCAACTTCGGCACGCCTGCTTCGGAAAAAAGTCCCTTGCTGATAGACCGCATGGTTGAGGAGCTTGGAAATGACGCCGAGTTTATCCACTATCACGAATGGTCGGTCGGAACAATGAGCTACTATTTCCCCGAGGGCAGGCATTATGTCAGCGACGATACCTATACGGTCCTGCAAACCTACGATGTTTTCACCACCGAGATAATCAATATCGGCGAGGTTTCAGATATCAGCGAATATACTGATGAATTCTATGTCATCACAACGCGCGGAATTGACAGCTATCTGCCCCAAAACTCAATCAGTATGCTTAAAAAGTCGCTGCCTGCCGCAGATATAGAATTTATCGGGTTTTATTCCATACCCGAAACATTCCTGAGCGAATATTCACTGTACCGTATCACCGTATAGCATTAATATAAGAGCCTTTTTGGAGGAAAAATGAAAGAAAAATCCCTTTTGCAATTCCTTAAATTTGCGCTTGTGGGAGTCTCAAATACTCTTGTAAGCCAGTTGACATACATGGCGTGTATAGCCTTGGGTATGCATTATCTCGCCGCAAACATTATCGGCTTTGTTATCAGCGTGCTTAATGCCTTTTTCTGGCAGACGAGGTTTGTATTCAAGGAGGATGAGAATGCACAGACGCGAGTCTGGTGGCAGGTGCTGCTTAAGACCTATGCCGCGTACGCGTTTACCGGATTGCTGCTGAACAATCTTCTGCTTATTGTGTGGATAGACCTTATCAGGATTGAGAATTACACACTGCCGCTTACTCAGCTGATAAATTCCGTCGGAATAGGCATCAGCAACAGCGACCTTGCAAAGGATATCGCGCCGCTGCTTAATATGGTGGTGAATGTCCCGATCAATTTCGTCATCAACAAATTCTGGGCGTACAGGCAAAAAAGCAAAGACAACCAATCTTGACAGTATTTCTGCGTTGAAAGGAGCATAATATGATCTGCATTGAGAACAACCGGCTGGTTATCCGAAACGGAAATTCGCAGGTTTGGATAGAGCCATGGGGAGAAAACTCACTGCGCGTGCGCATGACCTGCGAGCCGAAAATGGACGAGCATGACTGGGCTTTGTGCGAGCCGATAAAGTGGTGCATTCCATCGTTTCGTGAGGAGCAGGTGGACATCACCGACCCGTGGTACAAGGGCGAGGAGTATGCGCAATATCATCGGACCGCAGTAAACCACTACATAACCAACGGAAAGATAACAGCGAAAGCTGACTATGAGGGCAGGATAAGCTTCTACAACCAACGCGGTGAGCTTCTTACCGAGGAATACTGGCGCGACCGCAATCGAATTAACCGCTACTGCGTTCCGCTGCGCGTTGTTGCAAGGGAGCTGAAATGCCGTCAGGGCGGCACGGACTACGAGCTTACCGCCCGTTTTGAAGCGTTTGATGACGAGAAAATATTCGGTATGGGTCAGTATCAGGAAAAGCACCTTAATAAAAAGGGCGCCGTTCTTGAGCTTGCGCACAGGAATTCACAGGCAAGCGTTCCGTTCATGATATCCAGCCGAGGCTACGGCTTCTTGTGGAACAACCCTGCCATTGGAACTGCGACCTTTGGCACAAACAAGACCGAGTGGTATGCGAAGTCCACGCAGAAGCTTGACTACTTCATCACTGCCGGCGATACTCCTGCCGAGATTGAGGCGAACTACACCGCCGTTGTGGGAAGAGCGCCCAGAATTCCCGAATATGGTCTTGGATACTGGCAGTGCAAGCTGCGTTACCGCACACAGGACGAGATTCTTGCTGTTGCAAGGGAGCACAAGCGCAGGGGTCTCCCAATGGATGCAATTGTTGTTGATTTCTTTCACTGGACAAGACAGGGAGATTTCAAGTTCGAGCCGCGCGACTGGCCTGACCCGGACGCAATGGTCAGGGAGCTTAAGGAGCTTGGCATTGAAACTGTCGTATCTGTATGGCCTACCATTGACGAAAAAAGCGAGAATTTCGGCGAAATGGCGGATAAGGGCTATCTTGTTTCGGCTGACCGCGGCAGCGGACTGCACATGACATGGATGGGCAATACGGTGTTTTATGACGCAACTAACCCGGGCGCACAGAAATTTGTGTGGGAGAAGTGCAGAGAGAACTACTACACAAAGGGCATACGCACATTCTGGCTTGATGAGGCAGAGCCCGAGTACGGACCATATGACTTTGACAACTATCGCTATTATGCCGGCACGGCGCTTCAGTGCACCAACATCTATCCGCTGATGTACGCCAAGGGCTTCTATGACGGACTTAAGGAACAGGGCGAGCAGGATGTGCTCAGCCTTGTTCGCTGTGCATGGGCAGGCAGCCAGAAGTATGGCGTGCTTACATGGTCGGGAGATATCCACTCCTCGTTCAGGGCGATGCGCGAGCAGCTTCAGGCAGGACTGAATATGTGCGTAGCAGGAATTCCGTGGTGGACATCGGATATCGGTGGTTTTCTCGGCGGAGATATCTCGGACGAGAATTTCCGCGAGCTTTTGGTGCGCTGGTTCGAGTGGGGCGCGTTCTGCCCGGTATTCCGTATGCACGGAGAGAGAAGCCCATGGTACGAGCGCGAGGAGGAGTACATCGACGGAGTACGTCAGTTGACCTCGGGTCAGGATAACGAGGTGTGGAGCTTTGGCGAGGACAATTACGAGATATTGAAAAAATACCTGTTTATCCGTGAGAACCTGCGCCCCTATATCCGCGCGGCTATGGATGAGTGCAGCAGCACGGGACTTCCCGTAATGCGACCGCTGTTCTTTGATTTCTGCGAAGACAAGACTGCATGGGAAACCGAGGATGAGTATATGTTCGGTAATGATATACTGGTTGCGCCGGTTATGGAGCAGGGAGCCAGAGAGCGAAGCGTATACCTGCCCGAGGGCGCAGTCTGGACAGACGCGAATACAAAGACTATCTATAAGGGAGGTCAGACAGTGACCGTACCTGCGCCGATTGACATAATTCCGCTGTTTATCAGAAACGGCAGGGAACTGGATATTTATTGATAGTCACTATATATTTTGCACCCGAAAGAACCTCTCGGGTACTCAGCTTGTCGAAAAAGTAAATTATTAGGCTGGCGAGAAGCCGTCAGATGCTAGGAAACCGCATAACGGCTAGGCTTTGTGCCTGCCGTTATGTGGTTGACACCGCAGATGGCGGTTTATCGACAGCCTGTGCACCCGAGAGGACTTCTCGGGTGCTTTATTTTACTTCGCTTTTTTGATACAGGTGATAGAGTAGGTGAATGCTTTTTCGGTTTGGGGCTGAAGAATTTCAATACCGCGCTTTTCTGCGAATATGCCGGAGCAGTCGTCGAAATCGGCAGATCCGCACCAAGGCTCAATGCAAAGGAACGGGGCGTCCTTTGCCTGCCATACTCCAAGGCTTGTGAAGTCGGGGAAATCTACTCTTACTCCGCTGTTGTCCTTGTTTAGGAGATAAACCGAGCGAGAGGCTATCTTGTCAAAGTAGCATACATCCTTATAGAACATCTCATGCGACAGGGGAAGCACATTCTCATTGCTGAGCAGCAGTCGGCGGTTGTTTTCTTCATGTAGTCCCGTGTCAAGGTTGTAGTTGGGGACGGCGGCATTTTCAAGCTTTGTAAACTCAAGGCGATAGTCTGTCATATCGCCGTCACAGGCAAAGGCAGGATGCGCCCCGATGCAGAAAGGCATGGGACTTTCGCTGTTGTTGCGAACTCTGTATGTAACGGTGATACCGTCCGCCTTAAGCGTGTATCGCACCGTAAAGCGGAAATCGAACGGGAACATCGCCCTTGTTGTGTCGTTTTGTGAAAGGGAGAACATCGCGCTTGTGGGGCTGATATCCTCCGCAGTAAGCTCAAGGTCACGGGCAAAGCCGTGCTTTGTTATGGCATACTCCTGTCCGTTGATGAGTGTTCTTCCTCCCTTAAGCGTGCCTATCATGGGAAACAGCAGGGGAGAGGTCTTGCCCCAGAAAGCAGGGTCAGTGCGCCACATAAGCTCGCGTCCGTCAACAATCAGTGATTTAAGCTCTGCGCCCTTTGAGATGATCCTTGCACTTACGTCGGTGCTTTTAAGTGTAATTTCCATGTTAATTCTCCTTATTAATAATTGGTATTGAGAAAGCTTGCGTCAGCGGCTATATCTCTCTTTGAAACAACTCCCTGAAATCCTCGCTGCCGTAAGAGTATGCCAGCGCCCACATCGCTTTCATTACAGCCATTTCGGTGGTCATGCGGCGCGCTTCTATGATGTGGTACTTTTTTGCGGCGTCCCTGCCTACCTTGTACAGGGACATATCGCTGCCGCCCTCTGAGACCTGCGTTGCCATTATCACTATAACTCCGCCGAGGACAAGCTCCTCGATTTTCCGCTCGAACTCGTTCTCGCCATAGTCCGGAAAGCCGCCTGCGCCAAAGCCTTCTATTATAAGCACACGGCATTTCTGCGCGGCAAAATCAAGCATATCCGTATCAAATGA
Source organism: Oscillospiraceae bacterium (assembly GCA_051882595.1). Classification (GTDB taxonomy): domain Bacteria; phylum Bacillota; class Clostridia; order Oscillospirales; family Ruminococcaceae; genus CAG-115. The sequence goes on from JBJESD010000023.1 coordinate 5,179, forward strand.
GGGGATAAGCTTAACCAGTCCCACTGCGGTGTTCATTCTGTTGAAGAATATCGGGGCACAGCTTCCGCGCTGCTCATACACCGTAAGCTTTCCGTTTTCAACCTTGCCGAGGTCAGTAGAGTTTATACTTCTGAATGCGTCAAATTCACGCGTATGCACCTTTTTAGCGCAGCTTCCGCTGATAACTCTGCCGCAGAATACCACTGCGATTCCGCAAAGGTCGCTGCACGCACAAGTAAATGCGTCGCGCAGGTTGCGAATTGCATCGGTGTTTTCGTCGCTCGCAGGCAGCTGGGAGCCTGTCATTATGATAGGCTTGTCCGCACCCTGTATAAGGCAGGAGAGCGCCGCTGCTCCGTAAGCGAGAGTATCGGTGCCGTGCGAGATAACAAATCCGTCGTAGTCGTTGTAGCTTTGCTGAATTGTCATAGCAAGCCGAGTCCATTCACGCACCGACATATTGGTGCTGTCCAGCTGGAATAGCTGCACCTCTTCAATCTCGCAGCAGCTGCGGATATCGGAAAGGTAGCTAAGCAGAGTGCTGCTGTCGGCGTTTGGAGATAATCCGCTCTCGGTATTCGCGCAGGCAATGGTGCCGCCCGTCGCGATAAACAGTATTTTTTTCATTTTGCCTCCGTTAGTATTTCGGGTAAATATTGGCTCTGCGCTTTGCAACCAGTCTTATCCAGATAAAAACGCCGACTATCAGTGCAAGCATTATAAGCAGCTTTATTACTATTGCAACGATGTCGTACTCCACTCTGGTAAGGGCAAAAAGCCTGCCGTATGCGTCACGGAAATACATAGTGCCCTGTTCGGAAACGCTGACTTTTCCATCGGTGAAGTTATCAAGTCCGGCAAGCGGGGAATAGGTGACGTCGTATTCGTCGCCTGCGATAAAAACGCAGTAAAGCGCCCAGCGCTCCTTGTATTCTCCGACAGTGTAGATACGCGTGCCTGCGCCAAGGCTGATTATCGGGTCGCTTCCTTTCTTGATGTCCGGAATGCTTTCGGTTATCTCCATATTAAGACTGTCGAGAATATGAAAACCGCTGTCCGATACCGTGTATAGGTAGGAATCGTACACAATGGGTGCGGCGCTGCCGCTGCCGGTCTCGCACAGGGTGAGTGTGTCCTCCTCCATTGTGCCGTCGCTGTTAAGACGAAGCTTTGCGGTGCTGCTGCCCATGGCGAAAAATACTGCGTATTCCGTAGCAAACGGTGCAGAGGTTATCTCTTTGCCAAGAGGTATCTCGCAAAAGTCACCGCTCTTGTAGTTGCAGGTCACAAGGCTGTTTCCTGCGCCGAAAATCAGATAATCTCCCTGTATTGCAGCGGAGGTGATGTCGCTGTCCGATTTATAGCTGCACTTTACGCTGAAATCCTCTGCATCGCATAAATAGAAGGTTTCTCCGCTTTCGGTGCCTGCCGAAAAGCATACAAGCCCCTCGACAGCCGCAACATCGCTGCCGATAACTCCGTCAAAGGTGCGGTACGCCGTGACTTCACCGCTTGTGAAGTCTATCCTGCAAAGACCGCTTTCGGTTGGCTGGATAAGAACATCTCCGATTATAACTCCGCTGTTGGGTACGCTTACAGTTTCGGGAAGCTTTATCTGGGCAAGCTCGAGACCGTTTTGCTCATTCAGCCTGCGAACATTGTCCGAGTCGGGAAGAATTACGCTGTCGCCGTAAGCAATCGGCACGCCGATAATTTCGGCTTTTTCGGTTTTCCACTGGACGTTGGTGTATTTCCCGTCGTAAGGCGTTCGTGCAGGTGAAACAAGCGCGCTTTCATCTCTGAAGCCGGAATGCTCGGCAGCCGCCGCTGTTCCCAGTACGGCGGCGCATAAAACAGCGCCTGCGGCTGCAATTATATGCTTATTCAGTATTATCACTCCTTTGATTTGTTTCATACGCTGACCGCCGCGTCGCATGAGAAAGAGTATATGTATATTTCCTTGACGCTCATACCGGTCATTATCGGCAGTATGGTTCGGTATATCGAAAGCTGCCGCGAGTAAGCTTCAAGCTCCTTATCAAAGTTCTCCCGTGTATCGCTTTTGTAATCTACCAGTACTATTTCGTCATCCTCGATAAAGAACATATCGGCACGGCCCTGGATTATAGTATTGCCATCCTGCTCAACATATATTTCACGCGCAGGAACTTCGGCAAAAATGGGGTATTCGCGCTCTATACGCTTCGAGCGGAGCATACGCTGTCCAAGCTCGCTGTTAAAGAAGCCTGCGATATGCTTCGGCTTAACTGCGTTTAATTCCTCGGTGCTGAGTATTCCGCGCTCGTGCAGCTGCGTAAGCACACGGCTTGCATATTCCTCGTCTGCGGTTTGTCCGCTGATAAGCTCGGAGAGTGGGAAATGCTCCATAACATGATGATATGCGTCGCCTATCTCTTTTCCGCTGAGGACGCCGCGCGGCAGGAAAGAGGGCTTGCTCATGAATACCATTCCGCCGCTGCTGTCAGGCTTTGCTTTGTCATCTATCATGTGTGCAATCTCGGTGACGGTAAACTTGCTGCGCGCTTCTGACTGAGCGGAGTAGGCGTATTTCAGACTAAGGGTAGCAGCAATTCTGTCCGCAGACGCTTCATCCGCCTTGCTTTGCAGCTTGATAAGCTCTTTTGCGTTATCCTGCGGTATATCCGGAACCTCGCTTACCAGTCTTGCGTTAAGAATGCCGCTGCCGAATACGGTCGGAGTATCGGTTATTGTTCTGCCGCCCGAATATCTCAGCATAGAAGCCAGTATCCAATCCAGCAGGCTTTCTTCCGACATTGCGGCGTCGGGCGTGAATACATCCGTGCGAAGCGCTTCGATGTCGTCGCTTTTGCACCTGCCTATCATTATCAGCTTTTCACGCGACCTTGTCATCGCAACATACAGCAGGCGAAGCTCCTCGCCCTTCTGCTTTTCCTCCTCTGCCATTGTGATGGCAGTATAGCCGAATGGCTTGCAGCGATAGCGCATATCAATATCCACATATCGCAGACCTATTCCGGCGCTTCGGTTGAATACCATTGCACCGCTCATATCAGCCTTGTTTGGATTTTTTCCAAGACCGCCGAGTATTACTATCGGCATCTCAAGACCCTTTGAAGCATGGAAGGTCATTATCTGCACAGAGTTGTCTGCGCTTTCGGCAGTGACCGCCTGTTGGAAGCTTTCGCTGCTGTCGCGCACGCTGTCGGTGTATCGCAGGAAATCTCCGAGAGTGCCGCCGCCGCTGTTTTCAAAGTCAGCGGCGTATTTCAGCAGCAGGCGGATATTAGCAAGGCGTTGGCTGCCTTGCTCGTAGGTGGAAATCACCGAATAGAAATCGGTGTCGTCATAAATTTTACGGATAAGCCTTTCTATCGAGTTGTTTGCCATAAAGGAGCGGAATTCGGTAAGGTTTCGGATAAAAGCCGCACATTTCGGGTGAGGCTCTGTGCGCAGCGAAGCAAGTCCGCTGTCTGTCAGCTCATCGGTAAACGCGCCGAATGATGTGCTGTCCGCGGCTCTTGCACAGGCACTGATACAAGCAAACAGCGAAGCGTTTTTATAGTGCTCGTAAAGCGGAGTAAGGTCATGTCCCTTGGCTCTGTCGCGGTCGATGCCCAGCACTCCCAGCCTTGCTTCGGCGAGCTCCTGAACATTCATCATATAAAGCGGTGACATCAGCACCTGCAGAAGCTCCTCGTCCTTAAGGGGATTGTTGATTACCTTAAGATAGTTTAGTATCAGCGTTATTTCTTCGGAGCCGAGGTAGCTCTTTTCGCTGCCGGAGTTTACGGGTATTCCATACCGCTCCAGCTCCTGCTTATAGAGTGCTGCGTGGGTAGATGCGCGCAGAAGTATGCAGAAATCTCCATATCTGCACATACGCGTAGAATTATCATCATTCTTTACGCTAAAGCCCTCGCGAAGCATTTTGTTTATCAGTGCCGCTGTATAGCGCGCCTCGGCAAGCGGCTTGTCGCGCTGCTCCTCATAGTCGAGAAGATGCAGCTCCGAGGTGTAGTCGCACTCCGACTCGGGATAGGATGCACCGCAGAAAAGCCGTGTGCTCTCGTTGTAGTCAACATCGCCGTAACGCTGGGTCATAAGCCCGGTGAACATAGCATTTACCGTGTCGATGACCTGCTGCCTGCTGCGGAAATTCTTGTTAAGCGGAAGCGCAGTGTGCTTTGCACCAAGGGTGAACACACGGCAGCCGCTTTTTATCCTGCGTGCCGACGGAAGCTTTGGCTTATGTCTTTTGTTAGCTCGGCGCAGGCTTTTAAGCGTGCCGCGCGGCATATCGGTCAGCTGCTGTCCGAGAAGAGGGTCGCACAGCGAAAGCATTATTCTGGGGTTTCCGCCGCGGAAAGCATATATCGACTGCTTTATATCTCCGACGAAAAACAGGTTGTTTTCGTGGTCGGATATCAGGCGGAATATCTCGTACTGGATGTCGTTCGTATCCTGAAACTCGTCCACGATAATGCAGCGGTAGCGGTCTGAAAGCTCCCTGCGGAACGTCGGGTCATCCCTTAGCTTGTCAAGCAGCAGCCGCTCGCAGTCCGCAAAATCGACAAAACCGCCCTCGCGCTTGTTTGCGGTGTACTCATCGCCGAACATTTTAATAAGTGTGACCAGTGAGCGTACAGCATCATACTGCGACGGAAGCTGTGCTCTCATCGTGTCGGGGTCGGGTACGCAGGAGATGATCTCCTTGAAGTATTCCTTGAACTTCTCACGAGGTGCTTTTACACGCTCCTTAATGTACTCGTCCTTGCACAAAAGTGAAGAAAACCGCACTGTGCCCTTAGCATTTGCACCAATGCCGGAGGTCATCTCATATAACTCGTCCGGCGTTATCGAAGCGGAAAGCTTATCCTGCAGCTGCTGCGCCTGTGACAGCTTGCTCTCGTCGTCAAGAAGCATTTTCTGAAGCTTGGGCAGGTCGGCGTGCTCCTGCGGAAGATTATCTATCAGCGCTTTGTAGCTGTTGAAGCGGTTCGTGCAGCACTCCGTCAGGCGTTGGATATTTCGGATGTAATAGGGCAGAAACCGCTTTTGTGCAGCCTCGGGTGAGGAGTAAGCCTCAGCGCAGCTGTCCAGCCACTGAACAGAGTCGGTAAGGGAAGAGACCTTGTTGTAGGTAGACATTATCGTATCGCAAAGGCTGCTGTCATCCTTGAACGAGAACGTTTTAAAAAGCAGGTCGCGGCTTTTTGCGTCGAATTGCTTCGAGTAGAAGTATTCCATTGTTGCGTCCAGCGCGTTTGCTTTAAGCAGCGCAGCCTTGGCTTCGTCAATAATCGAGAAGCTGAGCGGCAGCCCGAAAGCCTCGGCGTGCTCTCTGATAACTCCAAGGCAGAACGAGCTTATGGTGCATATCGGGGCGCTTTTAAAGCGGATAAGCTGCTCGGAAAGGTAGCTGTTGCGCGGATCTTTTCTTGCGGCTTTTGCAACCGCGTCGGTCATGCGGCGGCGGAATTCCTCTGCGGCGTTTCTGGTGAAAGTCATTATCGCGATTTTATCCGCAGGGATAGGATGCTGTGTATCGCAGAGTATGCGGATAACTCTCTCTACAAGCAGAGCGGTCTTACCGCTTCCTGCGGCGGCGGTAACGGTAGCAGAACGCGTATCGGGGGAGAGCTTTATTCCGTCCTTAACAGGGAAGCATATCGCTGCTTCCTGCTCAGTCGTCCACTTCATTGTTATCCGTCTCCTTTTCATTGCTGATTGTTTCACGCGGCTTTACCTGCACCTGAACATCCTCGCGGTGACCGCATATGTTCTCAAAGCGGCAATAGCTGCACGCTTTCTTTTCCACTGATTTTTCCTTGTACACCGTGGGAACGGCGTCAACATCACCGCTGTACAGCTTTCCGACAACATCCCGCGTCTGCTCAAGCATATCTAAGGTAAGCTGCTCAAACTGCTGCTCGGAGAGTGTGTTCTCTTCCTTTGGTATGAATTTCTCGGGCTTTGCTCCCGATTTTGCGGACATTATCTGTGCATATTTGTTCATCTCGGCGCTCGCTGCGTCCGAGGCAATGTACATTCCGCTTTGTATGTGGTCGGTAGCAAGCAGTGTGAAAGCCGCGCTGCGCTTAGAGCTTGGCTCGGTCACGCGCGCCGGCAGATAGCTAACGCCGCCCGGGCGCAGCTCCTTGTTCGCGCTGCATACCGCTATCAGATAAAGCAGCATCTGCGTGTTTATGCCATAATAGACATTTACCATGCTGAATTCGCGCGAGCCGGTTTTGTAGTCTACAACACGGATATACTCATTGCCGTGTTCATCGGTGAAAATATCTGCGCGGTCAATTACTCCCGTAATGCTGACCGACAGGTCGCTGCGCACCGATACGGTGAGGGGAGAAGTATTCAGCCGTGTGCGGCTGCTTCCTGCAAGGTTTGGGTCCTCTGCGTTAACTTGCGGCGTCTCGGAATATGACAGTACTCCGTTATCGGACAGCACCGCGTCTGGCACTGCACCGATGTCAAGACGGCTGTCGGAGCTTTCGGGAGATACTGCGGTGTTTTCGCCGCCGATACTGAGCTCAAAGAATTTCGGGCGATAATCGCGTGCTGCAAACTCGCTTTGCAGCAGGATGAGTATGTCCACCGCTCCCGTGATAAGGTTCTTGAAAAGATACGCAAATCTCAGTGTTTTTGCATAGTCTCCTCCGAGCTTGATATTCTTGTATTCGTTGAGGTAATATCCGGCTTCATCGGATAGGTTTTTTCTAGAAAGCGTGATGAAGACATCCATCCTCGCGCAGTATTTTTCCAGAACCTTTTGCAGTATGTAGTGTACTGCGCTGCCAATTTCCATGCTGCTGAGATTGCGGCGTGAACGTTCCTTTATCCTTAGTCCGTTGGTGCAGAAATACTCAAACCGACAGTGGTTGAGCCGCTCCAGCTTGGTCGCTGAGAAGGTCTTGGTTCTGAACAGAGCCTCCGATGTTTCGGGGTCAAGCTTATGAAGATAAGCAGATGCGCGTCCGGACACAAGTCGGTCAAGCTTCGCTGTAAATTCGCCGCAGCCTGCTTTTTCCAGTGCTTTTTTCAGGGTAGCGTGCTGTGTGGTATCACTGTGACAAAGGCTTGCGTATCTCTGCTGAGCAGCGCGCTTTGTGCGGCAGAAGAACTCCTCTCCCAGCTCGTGCGTGCTTTCGGGCTTATCCTTGCCGAAAATGCCGAGTATGCCGGAAACCACATCCGACGGTGACACCTTAGCACAGGAAATATCGAGCAGCGGATAGGTGATGTACAGCCGTTCACTCGGCAGTGACAAGGCGCGGAACGCAAGATATCTGTCGTAACAGTAGCGTTCTTTCCTTGTCATGCCAAGCTTTATGATGCTCTCGCTGAGAAGCTCGGCTTCGTACTCCGAGAAAACGCCGCTGTTATGCTCCTCGCTTGGGAATACGCCGTATGCAGCGCCGATAATAAAGACTGCTTTTGCAGAGCTGATGCGTGTTCTGACAATATCGCCTGCAAGCACTGCGTCAAGGGTCTGCGGCGGCTTAGACAGGGTTGTGCTGCTGCAAATATCCCGAAAAAGGTCATAGTATTCGTCGGGTGAGATTTTATAGCCCTCCAGTCCTTTGTACAGGCTTTCAAAAATCTCAAGAAGTGTGTTCCACAAAGTCTGATAGGATGACACAAGGCTCTTGTCGGAGTCAGAGAGAAGCTCGCTTCCCGATGCCTTACAGTGTGCTGCAACTGCGCGCTGAACACCGGTGACATCAAACATGAAGTCGCATATCTCCTTAGTTATCTGGTCGCCGGTACAGCTTTTGATGCGCTCTCTGAGGTCAAGCAGGGGAGGCACGATGTCGGCGCGTATTTCCTCAGCGCGCGGAGTTTTTCCGTCAACCTCCAAAAAAGGCTCTTTCAGGCTTTCGCCTTTGAGGTCCCACTCATAGATGAAGTTTTCAAGGTCGTTTATGTCGCGCATTGTCAGCGGCTTGCCGTCGCTTTTCTGAATAAAGCCTGTTTTGACGTAGCTTAATACATTCTCAACGGAAAAGCTTCTCATAACATTAAGCAGCGACAGTACATAGTTAACAAGAGGCAGATGAAGTATACTTTCGGGGATATCACAGAAAAGCGGTATTTCGTACTTTTCAAACGAGCTTTCAAGCTCAGTCCTGTAGCTTGCAGGGTCAGCACACAGCACCGCTATCTCGCTGCATCTTAAGCCCTCTTCGGTGATAAGACGATGTATTTCCGCGGCTGTCATGTCTGTTTCATCGCTGACATCGTCGGCGCAGATAATGCGTACTCCATCCATGGCGCAGTTTGCATTGCCCTCGCTGAAAATACATTCGGACAGTGCAGCCAATGAATCGGCGGTAAAGCGGTCATTTTCAGAGAGCACAATGTCATGTCCGGATACTGTTTTGCCGTTTCTTTCGGCGCACTCTGCAAGCAGTGATATGGTGTTGTTTACGGTGGTGAAGATATCGCGGCAGCCCTCTGAGTTGTCGGAGGTAAATGAAAAAGTGGTATCTTCGGCTGCGGCGACAGCGCTGAAAAGAAGCTCAAGCTGGCTTTTGGAGAAATCGCTGAAGCCGTCGCAGTAAATATGTTCACCGCAGAAAAAGCCATGCTCTGCGGAGAGCCTTGCGGCAGCTGCGGTAACGTCCAGCTTGTCGGAGTAGGACTTGGATAAAAGCGCGTCATAAGCCGTGTATATCATGCTGATGTCGCCAAGCTTTGCAAACAGGGCAGGGCAGGCGTCGCGGAAATCCTCGCTTACCGCTTCGATAGTCTGTGAAAAGCCGGCGGCGCTTACTCCCGAGGTCTTAAGCAGGGCAATTGTGCCGGTCATTCTTGGCGCAAATCCCGGCTTAAGCGCTATTTTCCCGAATGCGCGAAGCTCATCGCGGATTTCGCTGACCGCACGGTACATAAGTATATTTTTGGTAGTATCATCAGCAGGCTTTTTTCCGCCCGAATATTTCGCGATTATTTCATCGGACAGCTTTGAAAATGTCAGCACCGATATCCTTGAAAACAGTGCAGGATCGCCCTTGGCGGCACAGGCGCGGTAGAGCGCCTTTTCGGTCTCGTACTCATACTGGTCGGGTACGATAATGATAGCTCTGTTGTGTATCTGTATGTCCTCGATGAGCTTTTTTCTCAGCCTTTCCGAAACGTCGGTGCAGGCTTTTCCGATAATAAACTGCGTCATAATATCTCCTTTTCGCTGCAAACCGAATAAAGAAAGCTGTTGCCCTTTTTTCCGACCCTTTGGATAAGTCCTGCTTCGCGCAGTACCTCAAGCCGCAGAGAGCCGCCGCTGTCCTTGGCAAGCTTTGCAAATTCACTTTTCCCGAATACCTCCGGAAGCCCGTCGGGCAGATATGTACGATAATCCTCCTTTGAGGAGAGAACAACCTCTTTCAGCAGTTTTAGCGGCGTTTTCTCTGCTGTAATCTTTTTGCGCGTGCTCCTGCTCCGTAGGTCGGGGAGTGCTTCGCCGCTGAAATATACTCTTTTCTCCGCTTTCAGATATGCAAGGATTATCGTAACCCTGTCATTCGGCAGATACTCCCGAAGAGAATAAAGCTCCTTGAAAATCCTGACCTTAGGGTCTGCTTTCCTGAAAGGCGTTTCCTTTGCGATTTCGCCCGTATCTGAGTTTACATATATCGTTCGTGTTTCGTATTCCACCGGGTAGACGACAGTTACTCTTGCAGCGGCGGTGAAGTCTTTCAGCTTTTCGCGCAGTCTGTACAGGGCTCGCGTTTGTATCTCAATAATGCCATCCTCGCATACTGCGTCCGCAAAGTATCTGCCTATCTTTATCTCCTGCTCGTCGGAGTGAGGTGCATAGTAGTTTTTCAGCACAGCGTGAATCAGCTTTTCGTTCTGCGTTCCTACCGAGCCGTGAAGTCCGCGCAGCCTTATCATCGCGCTGCTCAGCGCTTCTGAGAAGCGGTCTGTGCCGCAGCCGCTTTCGCGCCGTTCAATGAACTCAGCAACGGCGTCGTCCTCGTTGCTTCCGATAACGATGTCGGCAGCCTCCTTTAACTCAGCACAGGCATTGGCGACCGCCGCACCCGTGTCAGCCGCGCGTATCATGGAAAGGTCGTTCATATTATCCCCGAAGCACACAAGCTTATCTGCGTGCGTCAGCTCCAGAACCTGCAGTATCGCGCTTGCTTTTGACGCGTTCTTGCTGAACAACTCAAACCATATCGTATTCGGGTCATAGGTGTCCGGCATAATGTTGGAGGAGAAGCCGTTTTCGCGGCTGAACACCTCAAACAGCTCTGCCGTATCCTGCACGGGATTAAGGATAGTGATGTAGAACACCTGCCCCTCGAACAGCTCGGCATAGTTCTTCACGGGGCGGAGTCTTTTATCGTTGCGCCGTGAGTCGGTATAGCCCCGTACATCATCAAGCCTGTCGGACAGAAAGGAAACTCGCTCTCTGCCGTCTACATAGCTGTATATAAGCGGCGCGATGCTGTTTGATACGATATATTCCTTCGCGATATCCAGGCTTTTAGGGGTGAAGATATTTTCGACTATATGCTCTCCGGTCCTCGGGTCAATGACAAAAACCCCGTTGAACGTAACAGCGGGGCAGTTAAGCTTAAGCTTGCTGACAAGCGGTGAAGCACTGGAAAACGAGCGTGCCGTTGCATAAGTGAACAGCACGCCGCTGTCGATAAGCCTGTTTAGTACGGCGGCGCTGTGGTCGGATAAGGACATATCCTGCCGCAGAAGCGTGCCGTCAAGATCGGTGGCGTAAAGGGTCATATTAACTCCGTTTTTTATTTCAGTCGTTGAAGCTTTCCGCAACAAAGCGGTGGTCAAGCATATACTCACGCAGCTGTGCCATTGTGGGAAGAGCGTCGTAGTCGCTGCTGCTCTGTATCTGCATACTTCCAACAGCATTAGCGCGTATGACAGCCTCGCTGAGGGGAAGCTCATCGCATATTCCGCTGATAAGTCCTGCGGCAAAGCCGTCGCCTGCGCCTTGGGTATTGACGACCTCATCTGCGGCAAAGGTCGGCACAATTCCGCTTTCCACCGCGCTTTTGAAGAATGCGCCGCGCTTGCCCATGGTGATTACAACCTTTTGTGTTCCTTTGGATAGATAATAGTCCGCGATTTCTCTTGGGTCAGACAGACCGCAGAGCTTCTCTGCTTCGTTAAGGTTGGGCAGGAAAACCTCTGACATCGCCGCTATCTCGTTTATGAGGTCGAGCGTAGGCTTGTCCGTTGTCCAGAGAATACCTCTCAGGTTCGGGTCGAACACAACTGTGATGTGAAGCTTCTGTGCTCTTTCAATCAGTCTGCGTGCAGCTTTTGCTGTTGTTTCGGAGATTGCGGGCAGTATGCCGGTTATGTGTATCGCGCGGATGCCCGACAGGTCAAGCCTGTCCATGTCATCCTCGCATATGAATGAAGCCGCGGTTTCCTGACGGTAGTAGTATATCTCATGCTCGGAGGGCTTTGCCTTGCTTTTCACCATGCATCCTGTCTGGTGGGCAGGGTCGGTGATGATAAGGTCGTCCGAAATGCCGTTTGCCCTCATAAAGCTGCGAATACGCTGCGCTCTGGGGTCATCTCCCAGTCTTGTCATATATCTTGCCGTCAGTCCCAGTCTGGAAACACCGACAGCAACGTTAAGCTCAGCGCCTGTAACGCTGGCAGAAAAGTCAACAGCATCGCAGAGCCTGCCCTCGTCCTTTGCCAAAAGCAGCTCCATAGGCTCGCCAATAAGTAATACCTTGCTCATAGTATCATACCTCTCTGTCACAGTATCGAGTGAAATCACTATCACCAACTATCGGCTGTATTTGCACTCTGCTATGTTTATATAAGTATATTGTACAATAATATTATATCAGATTTTTTGTATAAATCAAGATAAAAACAGAACAATGTAAAATTTTTAGCAATAGCGCACAATAATTATAGGTCACCGCTAAAAACCTTGTCAGAGTTAAAATAATTTTCCGTAATCAGCATGCTTATATGTGGAATGCTGTGACATAAGTCAGCACTTTTTTGCCATGAGCTGTATATTTATAGTTTTTCTATTGATTTTTTATTTGATGTATGTTAAAATATGTGGTGTAATCGTTTAATCTAAGACAAACGCGACAACTCCCGTTTAGTGCTTATGCCTATATGAATTACGCAGCAGATGTTGCGCTTATTTCGGGCATTTTGCATTAACAGGGTAGCCGTCCGGTATTGCCTTAAGTATGAAAGTATACCGCAGGAGGACAACCAATGAGAAAAGGAAAGATTACAATGGCTGTATTGGCGCTGGGCGTCGCTGCTTCAATGCTGCTCGCAGGCTGTACCAATGCCGATGAAAGCTCCGTCAATGATGAAACAGGCAACAGCTCGGCAGCTTCATCATCAGACAACAGCTCGGCGACTTCGTCAACATCATCGGAAGTGATAATTCAGACGGAGGACGAGGGCAACACGCTTACCTCGCTTGAGGTAATCAGGCTTATGGGCAACGGCACAAACCTCGGAAATACGCTGGAGGCATATAACCATAACGGATATGTATCGGGAATGAACCCTGCGGATTTTGAAACCGGATGGGGACAGCCTTATACCAGCCCCGAGATGATACAGGGCATGAAGGACGCAGGCTTTGATACGCTCAGAATCCCCGTTGCATGGACAAACGGAATGAATTTTGAGAGCGGCGACTACACGATAGATGAACGTCTTATGGCGCGCGTCGAAGAGGTCGTAAACTATGCGCTTGACGCTGATATGTATGTTATCATCAATGACCACTGGGACGGCGGCTGGTGGGGAATGTTCGGCTCTGCCGACGAGGCTGTCCGCAGCAAGGGCTGGGATATCTACAAGGCAATGTGGTCGCAGATAGGCGAGCGCTTCAAGGACTATTCCTACAAGCTTATCTTTGAGGCAGCCAACGAGGAGCTCGGCGACCGTCTTAACGACAAGGAGATCACCGGCAGCAAGGGCGTGCTTACACAGAATGAGTGCTACGAGATGGCATACAGCATCAACAGCGAATTTGTAAAGCTTATCCGTTCTCAGGGCGGTAAAAATGCCGACAGATTCCTGCTTATCGCCGGCTATAACACAGATATTTCCATGACCTGCGATGACAGGTTCAAAATGCCCGAGGACACGGCTGAAGATAAGCTGCTTCTTTCGGTTCATTATTATACACCGTGGGATTACTGCGGAACAAGCGGTGTAAACCAGTGGGGTTCACCGAGTGACTATAACGAACAGAACAGCCTTTTTGAAAGGTTAAGCAAGTTCTCCGAGCAGGGCTACGGCGTAGTTATCGGTGAGTATGCTGTAATGGGCAGCAATAAGGAGGATGTGGATGATTTCTACACAAACCTTCTCAACAACTGCGATTTGTATGATTTCTGCCCCGTGCTGTGGGATTGCAGTGACTTTTATAAGCGCCGCAGCCTGACTACATCCGATGAAACCATAGCCGCTATTTTCGACAGTCGCCGTTATGCAAACGAGGGTCCTCTTGATGAGGTAAAGGCAGCTGCAAGGGCTGCTATCGACGAGGCTTATGCAGCCTCCGAGGAGAACGCAATGGCAGATGTCGATCTTCCTCCGTCCGATGATATGGCGATCGCGTGGATAATGTTCCAGAGCAATGATTACAGCAAGACATACAGTGTCGGAGATACCTACGATCCGACTAATAAAACAAAGGGAGTAGTTGCAAAGAACGTGCAGATCACAGGCGCAGGTACATATACCGTAAGCCTTGATTTCAACGGCTGCGGTACTGCTTACGGAACTGCTTTTTCTGCACTTGGTATCTCAAACGGAGAAACCTTCTTCCCGGGCTGTACTATCACGATTGATAAGCTGCTTATCAACAACGCGCCGTATACGCTCGCAGGAAAAGAGTACACCACCTCTGATGACGGCAAATGCACAAGGGTAAATCTCTACAACGGCTGGGTGTCAAAGCCTCCGGCAGACGCAAGAACCCCGGACGGTGACATTTCAGACTGCACTGCGCAGATAATGCCGCTCAGTAAGAAAGACGCAGTTAATAGCATCTCTGTCACATTCACAGTTAATGTTCCCTGATGACATTAAAATAAGTGATATGCCGCTTGTGACGCCCAAATGTCGCAGGCGGCTTGTTATAAGCAATCATTATTTATGGCGAAAAAATCCTGTTACCGGTCAGAAAATGTAAGGCAATAATTGTAGTCAGGTGTTATAATAATTACATAAGGAGTTAATAAATTATGGTCATGTATACAAATCCGGTTCAAAAGGGCTTCTATCCCGACCCGAGCGTTTGCTTTTACAATGGCAAATACTATATGGTGTGCAGCTCGTTCCAGTATTTTCCCGGCGTTCCTCTTTTTGAAAGCACCGATCTCGTAAATTGGACGCAGATAGGTCATGTCCTCACACGAAAGAGTCAGGTCATGCTTGAAAAGATAAACAGCAGCGGCGGAGTCTTTGCTCCTACCATTCGCTGCAACAACGGCAGATTTTACATGGTAACAACAAATGACACCACACACCAGAATTTCTATGTATATACCGATGATATATACGGTGAATGGAGCGAACCGATTTTTGTGGATCAGGGAGGCATCGATCCCTCTTTGCTGTTCGAGGACGGTCATACCTATTTTATAAGCAACGGTACCGATGACGAGGGCAAAAGCGGCGTTATCCAATGCGAGATAGACATCGAAACAGGTGAGAGGCTGACTTCAAGGCGGTGCTTATGGCAAGGCTCGGGAGGAAGATATCTTGAAAGCCCTCATATGTACAAAATAAACGGCGGCTACTATCTCATGGCGGCAGAGGGCGGAACGGAATACGGTCACATGATAACCTATGCGCGTTCGGAGAGTGTATGGGGACCGTTCGTTGGTTACGCAGGAAATCCGGTGCTGACCAATCGAAATAAAGCTCCGAACATCATTCAGGGCATCGGTCACGGCGATCTGATATGCGATGAAAACGGCGGCTGGCATATACTGTGTCTTGGTTTTCGTCAGATAGGAATATGGCAGCCTTATCACCCCCTCGGCAGAG
>JBJESD010000024.1:0-4647 GCA_051882595.1 Oscillospiraceae bacterium
CGTCAGCGATCGGGGTATCGCTGAGGCTGTGCACCGCAAGCGCTGTACATGGCGGTGAAGTCCTGTTATTTGCCGGCTCATACATTAAGACGGAATTTGCTGCGTTCGGTTGCACAAAAGCTTCCGCAAAATCAAAAACAGGCAGAAGTCTGCAAAATCAGACCTCAGCCTGTTGGTATCGGTACTCGGATAAGTAAAGGGCGAAGATACCGATTTAATTTGTCTTCGCCCTTTGTCGTGTACATATGTTTGTGTTTTGTTGGTTTACGGATTCAATGTAATTGTTTCATTTGCGAAGTCATCGGCGAACCAGTCATCGTTGTCGTGCGCTCTTAATTTGAATTCGATTGTTTCTACCTCTGTAATACCATTCTCCTCAAAGTCACTGTCTGACCATGTTAAAGAACTGAATGCACATTTGCCGGCAGAAACCGATTTTGCAAAGAACGGGTCTGCCATAAATCCATTCACAGAAGCGTCGTCAACGCTAAACATAACATTTTTGTCGCTTTTATTGAGCAAGAACAGATTTACAGTATATCCCCAAATTTTATCTTCTTCATACCCTGTAACAATAACAGTAACATAGTCATTGTCGATAATTACATTGTCAGAAGCCTGTGTCTCTCTGACGAATGTCACAGCCTTATCTTCACCGTAGGGATAGATGTGGAAGGTTTCTATGGCAACTTCATCCGCCATCCAGTCGTTGCTGTCGTACACACGGAAGGTCAATTCAATGTCGGTATACTCGGTGATTCCATTTTCTTCAAGCTTATCATCGTTAAGGGTGATGTCCTCGTTAGATTTTTTTTCGGGGGCTACTTCTGTTGCAGAGAAAGGATCACACTCAACTCCGTTTACAGCAGCGGATTGTACAGAGAACATATAGGTTTTATCAGCAGACTTGTTTTCAAGCAATGCCTTTATGGTGTAGCCCCAGATTTTGTCAACCTCAATACCTGTGATTTTAATGGTGCATTCTTCGTTGTCAACAGCAACCATTTCGGTAAAGGTGATTTCGTTTTTTACATTTTCGTCACCTTTTGATGTTTCCTCCTTTGAGGATGTGGTCTGGTCGGCGTCGCTTGTAGTGCTATTTGCGTTTGTGCCGCTATCGTCGCTTGTAAGTTCTATTCCACAAGCAGTAAGAGAAAGCAGCATTGTAAATGCGAGCAGCAGTGTAGTAATTCTTTTCATTTCTTTTCCTCCAAACATAAAAAAGTGTGTGCAACCGAAGTCGCACACACCGAAAAACGCAACCCCGATTGTCGCCAAACAAAGCTTGAATAGAAAAGAAAACCTTATGCTACCCAGTGGAATCGCGCTTTTACCGTAATTCAGTCTGGGCAACATTATAAAAGGGTATACTTCTCCCTTAGCTAAGGTTGACCTCATTTTAATATTCAGCTTTGTTTGGCATATACATTATACCAAAACTGTCACTGCTTGTCAAGTCCTTTTCTGATAATAAAGCTAATAATGTGGGACAGTATTCTTAATGAGTTTATTATACCAAAACCCGATAATGTCAATGCCGCGTAACGCAAATCCGCTTTTGACGCATTGCATCAAAAGCGGATTTCATGTACTATACCGATCTGCGCACTCTCTGCACAGCAGGCTTTATTCGCAGATAAGCTCTCTTACCTCGACGCTTCTGATTTTCCGCGCGGCAATATAGGCAAAGACGAAAAAGCTTGCACAGATTGCGGCAGCCGGGAGAATGAATGTCAGCGGAGTGATATTGACTTCGATTTTTGTAAGTCCCACCACTCTCATAAGTGCTTCAAGCAGAGGCACGGTGAAAAACGCAGAAGCTATGCCGCCTATCACCGAGCCGATCAGGGCGATAATCGCAAAACGGAAAGCAAACTGCGTGCGCAGACCGCCTGCGGTGAAGCCGAGGGCTTTCAAAATTCCGATATCGCAGCGCTCTCTGATGAATGTCTTTTCGCAAATCATATTGATAACAACTATGGAGAAAATGATCGACACACTGAATACAGCGATAACAAGAATAAGGCATATCGAGTCGATCATTGAGATTATGCCGTCATAGGCGCTGCTGCGCTCCTTGTCAACCGTCTTTGCGTGGATAAGGTCGCCGAGATTTTCGTCCAGCGCGTCTGAAACCTTGTCAACAAGCAAATCGTCGGACAGCTCAACACAGCAGGCAGGATTTGCGCCGTTTACGCTGTACAGTCCCTCGGCGGTCAGCAGGAATGTCCGTCCGAGGTCGTTCAAAGACTGATGATAGCCGGTGATGATGAATTCTTTTGCGTTTTCGCCGCTGCCGACTTCTATTGTATCTCCGATTTTCTTGCCAAGCTCCTCGGCGATGATCTCGGTGATTGCCGCCTCGTTATCATAGACGGGCAATCTTCCGTCAATGGGCTTATAAATAAGCTCCGCAGGAGTGCAGGCGGTGCAGAAAAGCTCAATTCCGTCAGCCATTATGTATTCGTTATAGCCGAAAGACACCTTTGCGTCCTTGTCGATTTTCTTGATTTCCTCATCAAACCTGTTGATATCGGTAATATCAAATCCCTCTGACATTGATATTGTTATGTGCGGATTGATATTTCCCTCAATGATATTTCCGCCGGAAAACCTTTCGGAAAGCACGATTATCGTCATCATAAAGTAAACAAGAAGCGCCACGATGAATATCGAGCCGAGATAGCTTTTGCCGCGAGAGGTAAACTGCCGCAGTGCGATGAATAACGAAAGCGGCTTTGCTTTTATGGGAGCATTCAGCCTGCTGTCGAAATGCACCTCTGCCGTTCCGCCGGAGATTGCGCGCACGGGAGAGATTCGTCCCACCTTATTGGTGGCGAGGATAACGAACAATGCGCAGAGAAGAATGATCCCGAGGGATATAGCCGCGCATTTCAGTAAAGATACATCGGTAGCCGTAAGCAGTCCTGTTATAGGCTGGAAAAGCGAGCCCAAAGCTATTGTAAGCGGAATGGAAAGCACAAGACCTATCGCTGTGCCGATAAGCTCAGCCAGAACATATTGGACAATATATACAAGGCGGATTTTCCCCGATGTAAAGCCTTGAGATTTCAGAATACCGAGGTTTACATATTCCATTTCAACAGAGGTCGAAATGCTGTGCCACATGGAAATTATAACGATAGTAACCAGAAGAATCAAAAAAACTAGAAGTATGTCGGAGCCGGTATTGGAGTAAAGCTCTGTGTAGGAGATTGTTTCTTCTGCCGAGATGATAAGGCTGGATTTTTCAGAAATGCCGCAGGAATCGTCAAGAGCTTTCTTAACCGCGAAATAATCTGCGCCCTCGCGGATATTTATGGAGGTATCAACAAAGGTCATAAACACCGTTTCGTCGGCGTCTGCGTACATTTTTTGAAAATCGTTTCCGCTTATGAAAAACCGCTTTGTGCCTATAGCGGCAGCGCCGAAGTTAGGCTCGGCAACAAAGCCTTTAACCTTGAATTTGTACTGAATTTCATCGTTTCCGAATACTATCTCAGAGCCGATTTTTACATCGGAATAAAGGCAGCTAAATGAATAAGGGATATAGATTTCTCCCTCATTAAGCGGAGCCGGATTTTCGATATAGCCCGTGAATTTTTCGTTGAAAACATTATAGATTTGGTGGCTGTCAGGATAGATAAAGCTTACCTGATAGATGTCCTGCGCGTTAAGCGAGACCGTGCCGCACTGTATACACTCGGTTCCATATACGCTCTCAACGTCGGGATTTTCCATGATTTTTCCGGAAAGGTCTCCGTCTGTTTTCGCATTCATCACAAATGCAGTTATATCCGGCGTGTCGAAAACGCCGTGTGCCGCTGTCAGTGCCCTGTCGATGTTATCGTTATTGCTTACCGTAACGGTAAAGGAAAGGGTGATTATCGCCATAAGTGCGGCGATACTCTTGAATGCGCCTTTCTTATGCTTGATGTTGGCTTTCAGGAGTCTTAAGATTTCCATACTGCACCTCACCATTCCATCGAGGAAAGCCACGAGTTCACCTGAATTTCGCGGCTTTTCTCCGTTTCGGCGGTGTATGGAGGGAGAGATAAATCGCCGATTACCGCGCCGTCGGCGATGTAAATTATCCTTGTTGCACGAAGTGCCGCACGGCTGTCGTGAGTTACCATTAAAATGCTCTGACCGTTATTGTTCAAATCGGTGAGCAGGCTAAGCACCTCGGTTGTGTTTTTCCTGTTAAGTGCGCCAGTCGGCTCGTCGGCAAAAAGAAGCGTGGGATTGTTGATTACTGCTCTTGCGATTGCACAGCGCTGCTGCTCGCCGCCCGAGCACTGTGACGGAAGCTGAGTTTTTATGCGGTCGATACCCATTTGTTGAAGCAGCTCGTCTGCGCGCTTGTTTACATCCTCGGCACAAACGGATTTGTTAAGGTATCCGGGCACTGCCACATTCTCAAAAAGGGTCAGGTTGCTGACAAGGTGCATCTGCTGAAAGATAAAGCCGAAATCGCCGTGCCGAAGTGAAGCAAGCTCCTTTTCGGGCAGCTTTACAATGTCCTTGCCGTTATAGATGACCTGACCGCCCGTTGCTCTGTCCATGCCGCTTAAGGCATACAGAAGCGTAGATTTTCCCGAGCCCGAAGCACCCATAACAACGGTGAAATCCCCCTCGTATATCTCG
>JBJESD010000025.1:0-20163 GCA_051882595.1 Oscillospiraceae bacterium
GAGGAACAAAAACTCCCAGCCGTATTTTTCCTTTTGCCGCTCTATCATCTTCCTGACCTTGGACAGTTCATATATGTGACTTGCATTTTCCATTCCGTCGGTAGTGATCACAAATACTGTTTTATGAGGTCTGTCCTCCTCGCGTGCGTATTTGTGGATGTTGCCGATGTGGTGTATCGCTCCGCCTATTGCGTCAAGCAGTGCTGTGCAGCCGCCGACAGTGTACTCTTTCTCGGTAAGTCCGTCTATTTCGGAAAGGCGGATGCGGTCATGAATAACCTCGGAGTTGTTGTCAAAAAGCACGGTGGACACAAAGCAGTCGCCCTCCTGCTTCTTCTGCTTTTGTATCATCGAATTGAAGCCGCCGATGGTATCCGCTTCAAGCCCCGACATAGAGCCGCTTCTGTCCAGAATAAACACCAGTTCTGTCAAATTTTTGTTCATAATCAGTTCCTCCA
Organism: Oscillospiraceae bacterium; assembly: GCA_051882595.1. GTDB lineage: Bacteria > Bacillota > Clostridia > Oscillospirales > Ruminococcaceae > CAG-115. Next base: position 459 of record JBJESD010000025.1, read on the forward strand.
TAACATTCTTATTCCTCGGGAAAACACCGCGTATATTCGCCGTGTGTTTCTCACCTACAATTATATTATAGAGGATATCGGGAATTTATGGTCGCATGAGAAGCGACATTTTCATCCGCCGAGAAGAGCCTGATCAAACGCAAAAAGCGCCTCGTTGATCTCAAAAATATTGTAATTCCCTTTGGATATGAAATACTCGATGATAACATCCGCTTTATTGCTTTTCGACAGCGCATAGCCTGCCTTTCTCAGCATTTCATCCGTTTCGGCGCGGTCAAGCCTGAGTGAGATTGCAAAAGCAAGCGCAGTCGCCTTGCTTGGCTTGTAGCCTGTGCTGCTGCGTATCTTTGAAAAAAGCTTGCGGTCGATATTCGCCCTTTTGTAGCACTCGACATCCGTCATTCCGCGCTCGTCGATTTTTCTGAAAAGCATCTGAGAAAAGCTTTCATCAAGCTCGTTCACTCGCTTATACAGCTCGTTTGCGTCATCCTCGGGAATACAGCTTAGCTCCGCCTGCGCCGTATATGCGCAGGGCGCTGCCTTAGCCGCCCGGTTACACATCCGGAAAGAACGCCGATGTTCGTCATCCGAATGTTCTGCCGCATAATTATCATCTATATACTGCGCAATGTTCGCGTAAAGGCTCTCGCCGATATCAAACGACGCCTTATCAAACACCGCGATATATACCTGCATCTCATTTTCGCAAAGGAACTCGGTTATCGTATCAACCGCTACCCGAAGCGCCTGAGCTTTCGGATATCCGTATATTCCGGAGGAGATGAGCGGAAAGGCGACCGAGCTGCAATCATGCTGCTTTGCAAGCTCAAGCGAACTGCGGTAGCAGGAGATAAGCTGCTCCCTCTCGCCTTGATGTCCGCCCTTCCACACCGGACCTACCGTATGTATGATGTATCTGCAAGGAAGCTTGTAGCCCTTTGTCAGCTTTGCCTGCCCTGTTTTGCAGCCGCCCAGCGTTATGCATTCCTCCAGAAGCTCTTTGCCTGCCGCACGGTGGATAGCTCCGTCTACTCCGCCTCCGCCCAAAAGAGTGGAGTTGGCTGCATTTACTATCGCGTCGGCTTTGATTTTTGTAATGTCCTGTCTGATAATGTCAAGCGGCATATCATCCCTCGCTTTCTCTACTGCGGAATACCGCACGAAATACAGAAACTGAAATAGCATAACGGCACAGTTCCCTGCCATTGCGCAATAAACTGTGCCGTAATTACATTAAGGCATAACTATGGAAACCGTCACTCGGCAGGCATCAATACGGCATTTGCGTTTTTCTCGGTGTTAAGCGACATTCTTTCAATTCTGCCGTTTGCAGGAAGCTCAACAATACATTCTCCGCCGTTTCTGGAGAATATCTCAGCCGAAACTATCTCGCCGTTCTTCCACTCCGCGTTTATCACAAAGCCGCCGCGAGCGCAAAGACCCTTGAAGCTTCCGTCCCTCCACTCGGGGGGAATGGCAGGAAGCAGACGGATAACGCCCTCGTGGCTCTGTACCAGCATCTCGGCAATGCCTGCACTTGCGCCGAAGTTTCCGTCAATCTGGAACGGCGGATGAAAATCCCACAGATTCTCATAAGTACAGCTTTCAAGCAGACCGCGCAGCAGCTTGTATGTGCGGCTGCCGTCGCCCGTTCTTGCCCACAGATTTATCTTGTATGCCCTCGCCCAGCCCGTCGATTCATCGCCGCGGTCGTTAAGCGTAGCGATAGCCGCCTGCATAAGCTCGGGGGTGGAACGGCTGATATGCTTTCCCGGATATAGTCCCATAAGATGAGATATATGACGGTGGTTCTTCTGTACCTCGGAGCGGTCGAAATCCGGCTCGTCCTCCTCGTACCACTCCTTAAGCAGACCTGTTTTGCCGATATGATACGGTGAAAGCCGCGGCAGCATCTCTCTTACCCTTGCGCACAGGTCGTGGTCGGCATTAAGCGCTGCGGCAGCCTTGAGGAAATCATCAAAAAGCTGCGCAATAAGGCTCTGCTCGTAGGTGTTTCCGATGGAAGCAGGTCCGTGCTCGGGGCTGTATGTCGGGGAAGAAACAAGTCTGTCCTGCTTCTCGTCGTAAATCAGCCACTGCGTATAGAACCTGACGCTCTCGCGCATTATCGGGTATATTCTTTTCTCAAGATAACGCTTGTCGCCCGTAAACTCATAGTACTCCCATATATTCTGCATAAGCCATGCAACAGCAGCGGTAGACCAGCCCCAGCAGAATTCCCATCCCGGTGCTGTCCAGCCGAAGGGAGAGCACTGCGTATGCGCCGTCCAGCCGTTTTCGGGGCGCGCTTCATCGGAAACGATGTTGTAATACTCCTTTGCGGTAACTCTTCCCGGCTCGCGCAGAGAATCAAGAAAATCCACAAGCGGCGGCACAGTTTCCGCCATATTCGTATTGTATGCACCCCAGTAATTCATCTGGAGATTGACATTGATATGATAGTCGCAGCACCACGGAGGAGTGTTGCTCTCGTTCCACACGCCCTGAAGATTGGCAGGCAGAGAGCCCTCGCGCGAGGAGGATATAAGCAGATATCTTGCGTACTGGAAATACAGCACTTCTAGCTTATTCATAGCGGCGCGGTCGCCCTGCTTGTAAGCCTCAAGCAGCTTATCCGCAGGCAGGTCGGCACTGTCGGAATTGATGCTCAGCTCAACCCTGTTGAAAATCGCAGAATAATCCTTGTAGTGCTCCTCATAAAGTGCGTCCCAGCCAAGCCGCGAAGCCGCCTGAATAAGAGGTATAGTTACAGTAGAGGGGTCAACGCCGCTGCGATAATCCGGATACTTCATCTCGTAATCGGTCGCGGCAGTAAAATACAGCACCGCCTCGGTAGCGTCCTTGACAACAAGCCTTCCGTTTGATCTTTGCACCTCGCCGTCAGTGTGAACGACCGCGCGCGAGTCAAACCGCATATTGTTGTCCTCGACATAACCGCTGTAATGCATAAGCCCGTCGTCATCGGTGCTGATAGTGCAGGGATGTGTTTTCTCGACTCCCAGTGCAAAGCTGAGCTTTCCCTTTTCGGAGGCGGTAAATCTGAAAGCGAACGCCCTCGCAGGGTAGCTTGCAAACGCCTCTCTGGTATACTTTACGCCGCCAACGGAAAACTCACAGGTATACAGCGACTTGTCGATATCAAGGGCACGGCGGTAATTCTCAGCCTGTCCCTCGGGAATATCAAAATCTATCACCACATCGCAAAGCAGAAGATATGTGCCGAAGTCCCCGTCGCCGGTAAGCTGTGGAAGAAGCTCGCGCACCTTTCCGTAATTTCCTGCCTTAAGCTCCTGCTGCACCTGCTTGACGTAAGCGTATCTGCCGCGCTTGTTGCCGCCGTAGTAATCCGGTCTGTTGCTGCACGGTCCGCCCGCCCACAGGGTCTTTTCGTTGAACACTATCCGCTCTGTTCGGATTCCGCCGAACATACTTGCGCCAAGATAGCCGTTGCCTATGGGCAGACAAGTCTGCTCCCACCTTGAGAAATCGCCCTCATGGTCGAAATAAATCACGTTTTCGCTGCTCATTATGTGTACCTCTTTATCATAGTATCACTTTAATTTACCATCTATTACCTAACAGTATATCACATCTTGTATTGATTGTCAACATTGCAGACTTACAGCAATAATGCTATAAGGCTTCTTCGCGCGGCATACCTGCGTACGCACTCAGCACTGACCGGAATTATCGGACGGAAACTCGGTCTGCATTATTACCATCGAGCAAAGCTTAGACAGCTCGTTGTACTTTTCGGTCATATTATTGGTGATTCCCTCGTTCTTGACAGTATGGAACAAGCCCTGTATCAGAAAGGACAGAATAACATCGTTTTTTACGGAATAGTAGCTTGGATAGCTTGAATACAACAGCGACTTTATGCGCTCCTCGATCTTGTCGGAGAACAGTGTATTCCTGCTTCCTGAGAAGATCATGTTAAGCTGTTCGCTGTGTGCAACCACCGCGTTGAATATCTCATTAGCATACTGCTTAGGCGCGTCGAAGAATTTATCCTGTACCTTAAGATCCATCAGGATATCATCGATCACACTGTTTTCAATCTCGTCGGACAGCGCATAAATATCTGAATAATGCAGATAAAATGTAGCCTTATTGATGTTGGCAAGCCTAGTAAGCTCCGTCACTGTAATCCGTTCTATTGCTTTTTTGCTTCTGAGTTCAAGGAACGCAGTTTTTATCGCATTTTTGGTGCGGGAAATACGCAGATCCATTTTCTATTCAACCTCCGCAGATTATTGAGGAATACCGCTTCAATCAACCGATTACAATTCAATGTCGCATAATTAACTTATCACCGAAATTGAAGATTGTATATTGCGATATTACACATTATAATAATTATAATACAAAAAACGACAGTTGTCAATAAGTAACCGGTACATTCATTCAAATACACAGCACCGTTCTGACAACAGCCGCAATAATTCGGGAGCAACAATCATGAGACTAAACGAATTCTACTCCGGCGACAGCTTTGACAGCTATAATTGGCTTGGTGCGCACTATGACGGAAAAGGAACGATGTTCCGCGTATTTGCGCCCCATGCGGATAATGTTGCACTTATCGGCTCTTTCTCGGGCTGGAGCGAGATCAATGCAAGCCGTATCGAGGACGGCAGCTTCTGGGGAGTATATGTTGCAGGAGCAAAACCGGGCGATATGTACAAGTATCGCATATACTCTCCGTCGGGAGTGTCCGACCGTGCCGACCCATACGCTTTCGGCTCGCAGCTGAGGCCGGAAAATGCCTCGATAATCCGCGATATGCGGTACGAATTTGACGACTTCGACTGGATGACCAAGCGTGGAACATGGCACGGCGACGCCCTTAACATATACGAGCTGCATCTGGGCGCATGGATGACCGACCACTCCGGCAAGGATGTGCGCTATACCTATTCGGAGCTTGCACCGCGGATAGTTGACTACTGCAAAAAGCACTACTACAACTTCATCGAAATAATGCCGCTTAACGAATATCCCTGCGACGAATCATGGGGCTATCAGGCGACAGGCTTCTTTGCCCCGACCGCGCGCTACGGAGAAGCAAGGCAGCTTAAAAAGCTTATAAATATGTGCCACAAGCACAACATAGGAGTCATTATAGACTTTGTTCCCGTGCATTTTGCGGTGGACGGCTTTGCGCTTGCACAATTCGACGGCTCTCCCCTTTACGAGTCGGAGCACAAGGATATCGCATACAGCGAATGGGGCAGCATAAACTTTGATTTCAGCAAGGGTCATGTGCGCAGCTTCCTTAAATCTGCGGCAAACTACTGGCTGTCGGAATACCATTTCGACGGGCTGAGAATGGACGCGATAAGCCGCGTTATCTACTGGATGGGCGAGCCGCAGCGCGGCGTTAACTCAAACGGTCTGAATTTCCTTAAAAGCATGAACACCGGACTTAAGTGGATTCACCCCTCTGCTATCCTCTGCGCGGAGGATTCTACCGACTATCCCTATGTAACAAAATCCACTGCCGACGGCGGTCTTGGCTTCGACTACAAGTGGGATATGGGCTGGATGAACGACACGCTGGACTATATGAAAAAGCCTCCCGAGGAGCGCGTGCCTTTCTATCACGAGCTTAGCTTCTCCATGCTGTACAATTACAGCGAGAAATACATACTCCCCCTGTCGCATGACGAGAACGTTCACGGAAAGGCAACCGTTATGCAGAAGATGTACGGCGGCTACGAGGACAAGTTCCCTCAGGCAAGGACACTGTATATGTATATGTACGCTCATCCTGGCAAAAAGCTTAATTTTTCGGGCGGAGAGATAGGTCAGCTGCGCGAGTGGGACGAAAAGCGCGGACAGGACTGGGAGCTGCTTAAATACCCTATGCACGACAGCTTTTCGCTGTTTATGAAAAAGCTGTGCAGGCTTTATCTCAAGAAGCCTGTGCTTTCGCGCTGGGACGACGACCCCAACGGCTTTGCATGGCTGGACTGCGACAGCGCGCTGCGGCGCTGCTATACAATTATACGGCGCTGCGAGGACGAAAAACCGATCGTTGCCGTATTCAATTTTTCGGACAGAATACAGGAGAATTACCGCATAAGCATCGGACAAGGAAAGCTTCTGTCCGTTCTGCTCGACAGCACCTCCGATGAGCTGGGCGGCTGCGCTCCGCACTACCGCAAGACCTACAAAGCCGACAAAAACGGCTGCGTTACGATGAATGTACCGCGGTACTCTTCGGCATACTTTGAGCTGCGCGAGGCGCCTCCAAAAAAGACCCGATGACCCTGCAAGCTGCCGCAGGAATTTCAGCCTGCAATAAGGCAAATCCCGTGAAGATTTTTGTACCTTCACGGGATTTTGGTATTGTATCTATTATTGCCTTTTATAACAATCAGCATTATAATCTGTACAGCTGCCATCGCCGGTATTCGGCAGCGGCAGTGTACTAAGGAATAGCACAGTTATCCATATGCTTATCCCACAATCATCCCGACAATAACTGCATAAAGATACGCGCCGAGCATTGCCGCGATATTAATTATCATCATCTTTCTTTCCATGCTTCTTACGGTACTTGACGCATTCCGTCAGCAGGTACTCTATCTGCCCGTTTACCGAGCGGAAGTCGTCCTCCGCCCAGCGCATAAGCTCATTGTACAGCTTCTCTGAAAGGCGCAGCGGCACCTGCTTTTTTGTGTTCTTTTCCTCAGCCATCACTGCACCTCCTTAAAACAAAAGTATCCATCCGCATTCCCACAGCCGCATAGAGCATATCCAAACCTTGATAAGAATAGCCCTAAACTGCTCTGCCAAACTTATCTCACATTAATAAATGCTGCCGCTGTTGACGATGGGCTGGGCGTCCTTGTTGCCGCAGAGTACCACAAGCAGATTGGATACCATCTGAGCCTTGCGCTCCTCGTCAAGCTCGCATACATTGCTTTCGGAGAGCTTGTTCAGCGCCATCTCTACCATTCCAACAGCGCCGTCTACTATCTTCTGTCTTGCCTCGATGATTGCTGTCGCCTGCTGCCGCTGAAGCATCGCTGCTGCTATCTCCGGAGCATAAGCAAGGTGGGTGATGCGCGCTTCGATTATCTCAAGACCTGCCTGCTCCACACGCTTCTGGAGAGTGTCGCGCAGCAGCTCGCAGACCTCCTGTGCAGAGCCGCGCAGCGTCTTTTCATCGCTGTCGGTGGAGTCGTAAGGATAGCAGCGCACAACATCTCTGAGTACCGAATCCGCCTGTGTTGACAGGAATGTTTTATAGTTGTCAACGTTGAACACTGCCTTAGCCGTATTTACAACGCGCCATACCACTATAATTCCTACCTCGATAGGATTGCCCATCTGGTCATTTATCTTCTGCTTGTGATTGTCATGTGTAAGCGCTTTCAGCGAGATTTTTCCTGTGGGCATTTTTAACGAAGTACCTGCCGCATTGGTTGATACAACCGGTACGCTGTCCGACTGAGGGTTTACCGAAGTGCTGAACGGGTTTACAAAATAGAAGCCCTCATGCTTAAGCGTTCCGGTATACTTTCCGAATACGGTAAGCACCATAGCCTCATTCGGCTTGATAACACGCAGACCAAGCAGCGGAAACCAGCCCAGACAAAGCCAGACAATGCCAACGATGAACATTGCCACACCGATAGCTCCGCCGTTATCGTCCATGATAATTGCGCCGCCTATCACCAGCGCAAGCGCACCGAGATACAAAAGCACCGTTGTAATAAGTACGCCCCAGCCGTTGGCAGCATTAAGCTCGCGCTCTTCATATTCTTTTCTTTGAGTGTTTAAATTAGTATCCATATTAATTTCCTCCGAACCGTAATAGTATTATGATATCAATTTGATATCATGACAATATAATACATCTTTTTCCCCGATTTGTCAAGCACTTTTGCAAAAAATTTTAAAACCCACCACCGCACTATTCGACCGAATTAGAAAAAATGTCACTTTTTTTGCCAAATATATTGATTTATTTGACACGGTATTGTATAATTAGCATATAATAATAAGATAAATCCAAAACAGCTCGTTTAAGGAGATGTTGTTATGAAATCCATCAGGTCAAAATTCATCGCATTTACGCTTATTATCACGCTGCTTTCATCCGCTTTTGTGGGATGTATCACAGTCAGAAATATGTCCGTTCTCTCCGATACCGGATCGGTTGAGCTGATAAATCACATGGTTCTTGAAAACGCATCCACTGTCGATGGACTGCTTGGGCGAATTGAACAGTCGGTCGATGTTCTTGCCGGCTGTATAGACGACTACATAAAAATAAATGACTCAAAGCCGGATTCAATAGATCTTAATGCGATATCCGACTACATTGATCCGATACTATATAATGCCGGTCAGGTAACAGACGGATGCATTGGCGTATATATCAGGTACAACACCGATATCAGCGGATCAATCGCCGGTATATTCTACACAAAGAGCGCAGAGGACGCCAACCTTAAAGCTGTACCGTGTACGGATCTTTCACTGTACGACTCTGATGATATCGAACACGTCGGCTGGTACTATGTCCCCAAAGCAGCAGGTAAGCCTACATGGATGCTTCCTTATTTTAATCAAAACATCAATGTGTATATGATCTCATATGTAATCCCGCTTTATATTGATGATGCTTTCATCGGAATCGTTGGCATGGACATTGACTTTACTATGCTTGAATCACTCGTACTGGAAATCACCGCCTACGACACGGGTTATGCATATCTTACGGATAAAGACTTCAACATCATTTCACATCCGAATCTTAGCCTCAGCACTACTCCCGAACAGGAAAACATTATATTTGAAGCTATATACAGCAACTATTCCAACATCACAAACGAGGGAAATCTGTATCACTATAATTACCACGGAGATGATAAGGTCTTTTCTTACAGAACCCTGCGCAACGGACTTAACCTTTGTATCGCCGTACCCAGAAAAGACATAAATAAAAACCTTAACCGAACAATAACTCATATAGTAGTCTTTGCGATAGTTGCAACGGTTATCACTGTATTGGTCACAATAATCATCACAAGCACCATCACAAAACCGCTGAAAAAGCTTACGCAAGCCGCAAAGGTGATAACAGACGGAAATCTGGATATCAACATTGACATCCGCTCTAAGGATGAAATAGGTCTGCTTGCCGCTACGCTTCAAAAGACAAAAGATGATCTTAGCGTGTATATCCGCAAAATGAACCGACTGGCATACATGGACTCGCTGACAGGCGTTGAAAACAAGACCGCATATGATATGGCAGTCGCTGAATACAACATACTTATTGATGAGAAAAAAGCGGATTTCGCCGTTGTCGTGCTGGATCTTAACAACCTGAAAAAGACCAACGATACTATGGGTCACTACTATGGCGATATGCTGATAACAAATTCCGCTCGGCTTATCGAGTCCTCGTTTATCGGGTGTCCTGTATACCGCATCGGAGGAGATGAGTTTGTTGTTATCATCAACGGTACCTCGCACGAGCAGCATAAAGCGCTGTATCAAAACTTCGAGGCTGCCCTTACCTCGCAGCGCACGAATGGCAGAGAATGCTGCATTTCTATCGCTTATGGCATGGCAGAATTCGACAGTGAGACCGACCACAGCTTTTCGGATGTGTTTACCAGAGCCGACAACGCAATGTATATTCACAAGAAAAAGTCAAAGGAAGAGATGAATCAATAATTCTCCGAGCAACCGCAAAAGGAACACTTATGAAAAAGCTATCAACTGCAATTATCGGCATTATCGCTGTTCTTTCGCTAGTGACGCTGTACCGAATTGATTTGTACTACACTTTATGTCCCAAAACAACCGCAGCGCTGACAACAAGCAGCGAAGATGGTGTTGTGGTTTATTTCGCAGATCCTGCCGCGGAGTCTGCCGAAGAGCCTGCCGGTCTTATCAATATCAACACCGCTACCGAAGAACAGCTGATAAGCCTGCCGATGATCGGCAAGGTCCGCGCAGCCGCGATAATTGAGTACCGTGAGAGGCACGGGTCTTTCATAAGCCTTGATGAGCTTGCCGAGGTTGACGGCATAAGCCCGAGCCTGCTTGATCGGCTGAGGAAGTACATCACAGTGTAGTCCTTGCCTCGGCAGTTCTGACGGAATTCGGCGCACTTTGCCCGTTTTCCCTATTCAGACCGAGTTTATTGTTCCGGTTAGAATTGTCATAAAAAAATTAAAAAAGTACTTGACAAATCATTTTCATTGTGGTATAATAATTAAGCACTCGGGAATACTGAGTATCGTAATATCGCGGGATGGAGCAGCTCGGTAGCTCGTCGGGCTCATAACCCGAAGGTCGTAGGTTCAAATCCTGCTCCCGCAACCAGTCGAGTGCCTCGACACGCAAATCGCGCGTCGGGGCGCTTTTGTTTTTCAGGTTTTTTCTCGCGCTAAAAAACCATTTTGTATAGCACAGACACATCAAAAGCCTTTATTCAAGCGGCTTCGCTGAATAAAGGCTTTTCGTTTTATATGCTGATACAATAAAAATATCGCACTTTTTGGGGATTAGCTTTATTTCACACTTTTCAGTTCAGTGATTTTTCTTGTTGACAAAACATAATGGGTATTGAATAATATAAATGTGGGTGACGAAATGATTATTCCTCCGAGAGTGTTAGTTTGAAAAGCTATATTATTGTGCTCCATAAGCGTCGAAATCAAGCATTAAGGCAAAACAAAAGCGCGGTATCATGCCGCGCTTTCGTTTATTCAGAACAATTCCTTTGCCAGCCATACATAAGCAGTGTCAAGTGCCTCGTAGAGGTTTGACATCTCGCCTTTTCTTATCTTGGTGAGATCGACTTCCTCTGTTCCGGTGGGAACAAGCTGTACCATGATCTTTGTCGGGATATCTACATCCTGAAACTTCTCGCTTTCGCGTATTGTCAGCCTTGTAACAAACTTATCACCCATACTGCCATAGTACATCTCATTGCCGCTGCGAACAAGCGGGAAGCCCCTGTAATAGAAAAAATTGCTTTCAGCCATGTGAATACCTCCGTCATATTAATTATTTTCCGGGAGTTGTCTCCCTGTGATATTACCAATCAAGTCTTAAATCTCCGCCGTTGATAAGCGCGTCAATGTTTTCGATAAGGCGCTCGGTGTAAACCTGTCGTACCTTGAACAGCACCTTGCCGTTTACGCTAACGATGTTCTTTCTGTCATCCGATTTATGATACCGGATGGTATCGCTTTCCGTGTTATACAGCTTGTGATATTCGTCGCGATAGTTGAACGTTACCGATATATACGGCTCATATTCGCCCTCTTCAAGGAAAACCTCGTCGCCCACTGCGGAAATAAGCTGCTGATAAAGCTGTCTGAACTTATCCCCGTTAAGCTCCTCTCCGTCAAGGATAAAGCTGTTTCCCTTTGCGTCGCCCTTGACCTCGAAAACATACTCTCTGTCCGGCGTGGTTATCACAACAGAATCGCAGGTGTAGATATACGGCGATACGGGTCTGCGCGATACTATGTCCTGCAGCGTCATCTTATACCACGGTACTGCTGAGGTATCAAACGCAAACACTGCGTTAACGCCCTCCAGCATTCCATAATAGCCTGTTACGGTTATCAGGTCGGGAGTGTTTTCGTCCTCTGTCGGAGTGGTGGTGATAATCTCATCGCCAAAATGCAGAACGTATCTTGTTCCGCCGTATTTGAATGTCAGAGTCAGAAACGGATCATCAAGACCGGTCTTAGCCAGTATCTCTTCGTCAGCCGTTATCGAAACACACTCGGAAGCGGTCAGCCCGTATAAGCCATAGCAGTAGGTCTTACCCTTTGTAGAGTCAATCTCCGCAACGAAAGGCGAAGTCAGTCTGTGTGAATTGAACGTAGTAATAACCGAATCCTCATTTTCGGCTTCCTGCTGCACATCATACATAAAGGCGATCTGATACGGCTCGGTAAGGTCCTTGCGCTCTATCCTGAAATAATCCAGCTCCTGCGCAGAGGACGCGTTGTAGCCCGGCGTCAATGACAGGCTTACATAGTCGGTTATAGGATAATACACATCGCCGACAGAATAGTTGCTGACAAGGTATACATCCCTGCTGTCTCCCATGCGGCAGTAAACAAAGTTTGTTTGCGCAGGATTCTTTATGCCGAAATAAAGCGTTACCTGCTCGTCGCCGTCAAAGGTCAGCCTAGCAGTGGCGATAGGGGTTTCAAGTCCGTACTTTTCGAGGTCGGCGGCATCCGTTTCGACAAGCTCCTTTGAGGTAAGTCCTGCAAGGCTCTTCATGAATGAAGTTATCATCGTATCATTGGACGTAAGCCCATTGAGCCCCTCATTTGTCCAGAACACCTTTTCCTCGGAGGTGACATTGCCGTCGCTGTCGGTGGAGCTGACTATCCTGCTGTCGCGCTTAAAGGTGTAGCTTCCGCTGTCGTTGGTGATATCAAGCTGCAGTATGTCGGTGCCCTGCCTGTCGGTCAGAGTATAGGTTTCGGTGCTTACAGTGCTTGCGGCGTCGGAGGACTGCCCGTCTGCATTGTCCGGCTGCCCGGTGAGTACAAGCACCGCGGCGCCTGCGCCGAGAACCACCGTGACCGCAGCAGCGATGATGATATTCTTGGTGGATTTAGTTAAATTTGCCATTTATCTGTGCCTCCTGCGTACCCAGATAACGATACCGAGTACGATAACGGCAACAGGGATGACGATACACAGCACCACAGCATAGACGTTTGCCGTTTTCTTGGTCATATCAAAGCCGGTAGTAGCAAAGCTTTTCGGAGTGATGGTTACTCCCTTTTCCCTGCCGCAGATATGGTTGAACATATTTACCATAAAGGTACCGTTGTTTGAGTTTGAATACTCCATAAAGTAGTTGTATGCAAGCATATCCGAGCCGAATACCGCAAGGCGGCTTACCTGCTGGGTAGTGCTGTGCACCTTGTATGCAACGACCGCGTCGTTGAAAACTCCGGACTCTGCCGAGCTTAGGTCAAACTCCTTATCACCATTCATGTCGAGCGGATAGAGGAACGCATTGTCGTAGGTAGTCATGAGGATCTCCTGCTCAATGTTGCCGCGTGTGCCGCCCTCCCATATCTGAATAACCGGTCTGAGATCCGCTCCGTATACATACAGGCTGTTGCCATAGGTGCTGCCTGCGTACTTGGTATCTGCTATCTGCTGATAATGCGCAAACAGACCGGTATTGCTGCTCATAAGATAGTTTGCATCGCTCTGACCGATAACGGAATATCCCACGGACATTCCCCACTCGTTGAGGAAAGCCTCGATATTCGGCGTTTCGGGCTGCTGGGCAGACGCAAAATATACTACGTTCTTTCCGAATGCGCCGCTGTTGTCAAGGAATTTATCAAGCTTTGTCAGGTCGTCGTTCGCTATATCCATAGTCGGTGCGAAGACTACCACAAAGTCAATTCCGGTATCAATGCTGTCAACCTGTGTAAGGTTTATGGTCTCAATGAAATAACCGTTCTTTTCAAGCAGCGAGCTTAACGCGCTGCTGTCAAGCTCTCCATAGCCTGTTGTAAAGGCAATGCGCACCGGGTCGTCGTTGGCTGTGTACATAATAGCCGACACCGCCTCCTGCTCGATATTGGAGTAGGCGTAATCCATAATATTCGGCGCAGCGCCCGAGCCCGCGTACATTGCAGCATAGTAAGCATTATAGTACTCGTTGCTGTCCACCGTGATATATTCATCAGAAGTGATTATCCTGTATCGGTCAAGCTCCTCGCACTCTACTACGATATAGTTATCCTCAAGCTTTTCGCCCGTGAATTTTGCCGAGAAATTGGGGCTCCGGTTAAGCACAAGATAGTCGATGGAAATGCGCGGATTTGCCTTTGACATCTTCTTCAGTATCTCGTTTACCTGCTTATATGGCGTGCCCTGAGCCTCGAAATCACTTTCCGAATTAAGCACGGTGATGGTTATGTCATGATCAACGTCCTTGATGAACTGCTCGGTTTCCTCGCCGATGGTGTACATTCTGCTGACGGAGAGGTCGGCGGATGTATCGAAACGCTCGGAGAGCACTCCGACGATAACATTGACGAAAACCAATGCGGCAACGAAGATAACAGTCAGCAGTATTGCGGCTGTTCCGTGCCTGAAATTCCTTTTGTTGAATGCTTTGCCGCTCTTTTCGGGTTTAGCTGCGGCATTTGTACCTGCCGTATTCTCTGCGGCAGCTTCAAGCTTTTCGTTCTCGGGTGTATTATTGCTCAAATTCATCTGCCCCCTTTCTCAGCTCCAGCGACGGCGCTCAAGCACGCGCATCGTGAGGAAGTTGAACAGCAGCACAAGGCTGATGAAGAACACAATATTCTTAAGGCTGAAAATGCCATAGGTAAACTCCTTATATTTATAAAACACCGAAAGAGAAATGATAAGCTCGTGAAGCCACGATACATTTACATAATTTGCAATGATATCAAAAAGGCACAGCACGATGTTGGCACCTATGCTGCCGATAGCCGCGATCATCTGATTTTCGGTAAGGCTTGATATGAAAATACCCAGCGAAATAAACACAGCTCCCACAAGGACAATTCCCACGATATTTCCGAATACGGATGCCCAGCCGAATACGCTGTCTGCACCGGCTGCTGCGGCAGTATCCGCCACCGCACCGGCAAGAAACATCGCATACACCAGCAGAACCGCTGCTCCGATAAGGAAGATGAAGAACGCTGCAAGGAACTTTCCGGTTACAAGTCCGAACAGGCTTATCGGCGAGGTAAGCGTAAGCTGGTCGGTTTTCTGACGCTTGTCGTCCGCCATCGTTCTCATTGTAAGCACCGGTATAAGTATGATCATAATAAAGAACATCCACAGGAATGTGCCAGACATATCGGCAGAGCCTGCCGTAAGGCACGTCATCCACAGGAAAAGTCCGGAAAAGCAGTAGAACACCGCAAGAAATACATATCCCAGCGGAGATGTAAAATAAGACGCAAACTCACGCTTTAAAATTGCTGTCATATGTCTGTACCTCCGTTCTCGGTGTTGCCGTAGAAATCACCGGTTGTAAGCTTAAGGAATATCTCCTCGAGAGTAAGCTCGGAGGATCTCATAAGCAGTATGGGATAATTGCGCTCCGCCATGCGCTTGAATACCTCGCGGCGCACATCCGCACCCTCCTTCGCGTTGAGGGAATATTCGGTGATATTCTTATCCACCTCGCGGTTGACGTGAACCTCCACCATATCGGGGATGCCCTTAAGCAGGCTCTGAACCTCCTTGTAGGGTCCCTCTATCTGCACGGTCAGCTTGTGGTCTGCGGAAAGATTGTGCGAGAGGTTTTCGGTCGTGTCGTTTGCAACAAGTCTGCCCTTGTCGATGACCACGATTCGGTCGCATACCGCCTGAACCTCGGACAGGATATGAGAGGACAGAATAACGGTGTGGTTTTTGCCAAGCTTCTTTATAAGCGTTCTTATCTCGATGATCTGCTTCGGGTCAAGACCTACCGTCGGCTCGTCCAGTATAAGCACCTTGGGATTGCCCACAAGCGCCTGCGCAAGTCCCACACGCTGCTTGTAGCCCTTTGACAGGTTGCGGATAACACGCTTGCTTACGTCGGATATTCTGACAAGGCTGCATATCTCCGCAAGATGAGATCGGCGCGGCAGCTTGCATTTTTTCAGGTCATAGACAAAATTAAGATACTCCATCACCGTCATATCCAGATACAGCGGCGGAAGCTCGGGCAGATAGCCTATGTTCATCTTAGCTGTAACGGGATCCTCCAGTATGTCTACGCCGTTGATAAGCACCTGTCCGCCCGAAGAGGAAAGATATCCCGTAAGGATATTCATTGTTGTGGATTTTCCTGCACCGTTGGGTCCCAGAAAACCTAATATCTCGTTTTCATTGGCGGTAAAGCTGATGTCATTGACAGCCTGCTTGCTGCCATAGCTTTTACATAGATTTTTTACTTCAATCATTGATTTCTCCGATTATATGCTGCGAAATACGCAGCAATTGTTTATTACACAAGGCACCGTTGACTAAAATACCCAAATGTAATTATAAGCTTTAATAGTGAAAAATGTGTGAATTATACATGAAATTCACATACAAAGCCAATATGCGCAACTAAGCCTTGCCGCACCTGCGCTCTCCTCAATCAGCGAAATGCTGTGCAGGAGAGCAAGCAGTGATCTCATGCGTTCGCCTTAAGCCGCTCTATACCTTTCTTAATTCGGGAAACAGTTTCATCCTTGCCGAGGATAACAGCAAGCTCTACTCCGCCGCCCGGGCTTACCTGCTTGCCGCAAAGCGCAATTCTCAGCGGCCAGAGCATAAATCCGTTCTTCACGCCCTCTGCTTCGATAAGGCTGAACAATGCGTCATGAACAGTATCATGGTCGAAGCTGTCAAGACTCTCCATCATGGGAAGTATCTTTTCAAGCGCCACAAGCGCGGTCTCGGGGTTTGTTTTCATCTTCTTGCTTGTATAAAGCTCAAGGTCATACTCGGGAAGCTCGTCGATGAAATCCACCTGCTCGGGGATGTCGGTGAACACCTCGGTACGCGGCTGAAGCACGGAGCACAGCTCGCGCATATCAATGCCCTCGCGCTTTGCGGTCTGACGGATGTACGGCTCGGCATACTCCATATACTTCTCCAAAGGAAGCGCGCGTACATACTGTGCGTTTATCGCCTTAAGCTTGAGCCCGTCAAAAATGGCAGGCGATTTGGAGATACCGTCAAGGTCAAACGCCGCTATCATTTCATCAAGAGAGAAAATCTCCTGCTCGCCCTTGGGCGCCCAGCCCAGAAGAAGGATATAGTTAAGAATGCCCTCTGTCAGGTAGCCCTTTGTGATAAGGTCCTGGAAGGAGGCGTCGCCGTCACGCTTGGCAAGCTTGTGCTGAGCGTCCTTCATGATGTGCTCAACATGGATATATACCGGCGGCTCCCATCCGAAAGCAGAATACAGCAGATTGTACTTCGGTGCGGAGGAAAGGTACTCGTTGCCCCTTACGACATGAGTGATACCCATTGTGTGGTCGTCAACCACATTGGCGAAATTGTATGTGGGCATTCCGTCGGATTTAAGCAGCACCTGGTCGTCAAGGTCTGCATTTTCTACCGTGATATCGCCGTAAATCTCATCGTGGAACGTTGTTGTGCCCTCGGTGGGTATCTTCTGACGGATAACATATGCAGCGCCCGAGTCGCGCTTTGCCTTTGCTTCCTCGCAGGAAAGGCAGCGGCAGGGGCAGCGGTTGAGCGAAGCAGCGCCGCTTGGCTTCTGCTCCTCGCCGTCAGCTTCGTCGGAGGATTTGTCGCAGAAGCAGTAGTATGCGTCGCCAGACTCCACAAGCTTTTCTGCATAATCCTTATACATACCCATGCGCTCGCTCTGGATATAGGGACCATAGTCGCCGCCGATATCGGGACCCTCGTCCCAGTTGAGTCCGCAGTCGCGCAGGGTCTTATAAATGACCTCGGTAGCGCCCTCGACATAACGTCCGCGGTCTGTATCCTCGATACGGAGAATAAAGGTGCCGTTGTTCTTTTTTGCTATAAGATAAGTATAAAGCGCAGTTCTAAGGTTTCCGATATGCATATATCCCGTTGGAGAGGGAGCAAATCGTGTTCTTACTGTTGCCATATATTTTGTTCCTTTCGTTGTTATTTCATTGCCGTTTCCTTATCGGCGGCTATCTGTGCCTTAAGCTCCTCGAGCGAAGCAAACCTTACCTCCGGGCGAAGATAATCCACAAGCGAAACAGAGATTTTCTGCCCGTAAAGGTCGCCGTCAAAGCCTATAATATGCGTTTCCATCACTGCGCCGCTGCCGTCGCCGCGGTCGGTGATGGTCGGCTTAACGCCGATATTTGTAACGCCGCGATAATTCTTTCCGTCGATAGTTACAAAGCTTTTGTACACACCGTATTTCGGTATGATGTTCGTCTGCGGTATCACCTGATTTATCGTCGGGAAGCTTAATGTTCGCCCGATATGATTTCCGTGGATGACAGGAAGCCTGTACCACAGGTCATAGCCGAGCAGGCGGTTTGCCTCCTTGACATTTCCGCAGCGGATAAGCTCGCGGATATGGGTGGAGCTTATGGTAACTCCCCCGTCGCATATATCCGCAACTATACAGACCTTGACGCCGTATGCGGCGCCGATCTCCGAGAGAACCTCGGGCGTGCCTGCGCCGTCTTTTCCGAAGCGGAAGCTTCTTCCGCAGCAGGCATAGCCGGCATTCAGCTTTTTAACAAGTATCTCGCTGATAAACTCCCTTGCAGGAAGTCCGCAGACATCCGCGAAGTCCGGAGCATAAAGGTACTCTACCCCTATGCGGCTCATAAGCTCGCACTTGTTCTCAAAAGAGATGATATCCTCGGGCTGCATGAACTTTGGAAGCGTTGTGTCACAGTTGAATGTGAACACTGTCGGCTTCATATCATGCTGACTTAATGCGGCAGTAATTACTCCGATATGACCCAGATGAAGTCCGTCGAAATACCCGAGCGCCACTGCCGTTTTTTCGGCAGGAACAAATCTGCCGTATGTTATATCTTTCAAATCAACACCACCATTTCATTGGTGTTTTTGGGCAATCTACGATTGCCGCTGCTATTCCAACGGAAAACGTTTGATCGACTCAAGCTCGTTATCCGTATTTATTTTAGCAAGTCCGAAAAACCTGCCGCCGCCGAAAACGGCACAGGGAGCTTGCGTATCATCGGGACGGCAGGCAAGCCTGTCGGCGTCCAGACGCACTCCGTTGAGGTAAAGCCGCTGCTGTACCTCGTCAAGGTCGACGCGCCGGTACACAGAAAACACCCGTTCAACCGGAAGCAGCCACGAGCTTAGCTGTTGCTCGTCAGCCTCCTTTACCTCTTCAACAGTTCTGCACTGCGAAAGCGTGAAGCCGCAGGCGCGCGTTCTGCAAAGCGATGTCATTACGGCACCTGTTCCAAGCGCTGCGCCGATATCATGTATCAGGGTGCGGATATATGTGCCGGAGGAGCAGTCCACCTCGATAATTCCGTCCGTTCCGTCAAACTCCATTAGTTCAAGTCTTGAAACGGTGATGGGTCTTGGCTCGCGCTCTACCTCTATTCCGCGGCGCGCAAGGTCGCACAGCTTCTGACCGTTCACCTTAAGCGCTGAATACATCGGCGGAAGCTGCATGATATTTCCGCGGAAATCGGCAAGCGCCGCTTCCAGCACTGCGGCTGAGATACTGACATCCTGCTGCGACAGTACGCTGCCCCAGATATCCTGAGTATCCGTGTCCAGTCCCAGCCGGAAGCCTGCGCGATAGCTTTTATCGGTATCCGGCAGGATATCCACCGCCTTGGTCGCGCCGCCGATGAATACAGGAAGCACGCCCGTTGCCATAGGGTCCAGCGTACCGCCGTGCCCTACCTTTTTTGTATGAAAGCAGCGGCGCAGAACCGCTACAACATCAAACGAAGTAAACTCCTGCGGCTTGTTGATACAGATTATTCCGTTCATCCGACGCCTGCCTGTCCGAGAGCCTCGCTGCAAGCCGATACGACAGTACGCTCGATCTCCTCATAAGGGCAGGTAAACGAGCAGCCCGCCGATCTGGCATGACCGCCGCCGCCGAATTTCTGCGCAATAGCGGAAACGTCAATAAGCTCTACCGAGCGCAGCGATACCTTGAAATATC
>JBJESD010000026.1:0-423 GCA_051882595.1 Oscillospiraceae bacterium
CAGTGAACTTGTTCCATGCACCGTCAATATAAGCCAGTACGAGGAAGCCGTACTTCGTGTCGTTCGTCAGACCGGATACAGTGAAGCTCGTGCCGGTAGTTGTTCCGCGGTTGGTGTACTGACCGTTGAGGATGCTGTATACGATGTACTTGCTTGCGCCGTCAACTGCGTTCCACCTGATGTCCACCTTGCTGTCGCCTGCGGTGAGAGTGATTACCGGCTTTGCGGAAGCAACGGGAGTTGCGTACTTGATATCCTCGGCAGTGAACTTGTTCCATGCACCGTCAATATAAGCCAGTACGAGGAAGCCGTACTTGGTGTCGTTCGTCAGACCGGATACAGTGAAGCTCGTGCCGGTAGTTGTTCCACGGTTGGTGTACTGACCGTTGAGGATGCTGTATACAATGTACTTGCTTGCGCCGT
>JBJESD010000026.1:523-20113 GCA_051882595.1 Oscillospiraceae bacterium
CGTCGCCGGGTGTTGCGGTAATAACAGGCTTAGCGATAGGCGTTGCGTACTTGATGTCCTCGGCGGTGAACTTCGTCCAAGCGCCGTCCACATAAGCCTGAACAAGGAAGCCGTACTTCGTGTTGTTCGTCAGACCCGATACGGTGAAGCTTGTTCCGGTGGTTGTTCCGCGGTTGGTGTACTGACCGTTGAGGATGCTGTATACAATGTACTTGCTTGCGCCGTCAACCGTGTTCCATGTCAGCTTGACCTGTCCGTCGCCGGGTGTTGCGGTAATAACAGGCTTAGCGATAGGCGTTGCGTACTTGATATCCTCGGCGGTGAACTTCGTCCATGCTCCGTTTACATAAGCCTGAACGAGGAAGCCGTACTTCGTGTTGTTCGTCAGACCCGATACGGTGAAGCTTGTTGCGGTAGTTGTGCCGCGATTGGTGTACTGTCCGTTAAGGATGTGATATACTATGTACTTTGTTGCATTCGGAACAGCGTTCCATGTGATGTCAACCTTGCCGTCGCCGGGCGTTACCTGCACGTTAGTGGGCTTTACATCCTCATTCTTTTCAAACACTTCTACCTTGTAGGCAGTGCAGCCGCTGACAGAACAGCCTATGGTCTTTCTTCCCTTTGTGGTAGCAGTAGCCAGAATAGTGATATTCTCAGTGCCGGTATAACTGTGGGTATGCGCCGAGGTTCTCGGGATATACACCTTTGACACGGTAAGGGAAGAAAACGTTCCGCCGATAAAGCCTCTGCTGAGGTCGGAGAAATCACCGCCGAACTTCGTCAGCAGCGTGCTGCATTTCCACTGCGCTACTCCGTCAGTGCAGCTGTCGGGATCGACCTTGACCCAGCCCTTGGCGCTGTTGCTGTCGCTCTGGAGTATGAACTCGGGAGCGGAGTCGCTTGTGTAATTGCAGTAAATGGTGTCCTCTGCGGACAGCGTCACAATCGTGCCTGCGTCAAGCTGAACAGCCTGACCCCATGCGTCGCAGCTTCCGCCGGCAGACAGAACATCTTCGCCCGTGGTGTATTCCTCGCAGGTGGGAGCCCCGTCGTATGCGCCGATAAGCGAATCGGCAATTCCGCCGTAGGTGAAGCTTCTCTGTGAGCGGTTGTAAATTCCGAAGTTCTCCGCGCCCGTACCATAGCAGTTGTTGTCCCACCAGACGCAAGGAATGTCCTGCTGCGCAAACTGCCTTGCAAGCTCGCCGTAAATTGCTGCATACTTCTCGCGGTCGGATGTGTTATTCTTGTTGCACGCTCCGAACTCACCGATTACGACCGGCACACCCTTGCTTAAAAACAGCAGCTCCATTCTGTCGAAGAATGCGGCAAGCTCCGTATAGTCCGAATCTCTCCAATCCGTGTGACCTGTGCCCTCAAAGGCAAAGTCAAACGGGAGATACGCGTGTATGGACACTGCGATCATATCATCATCGGCTTTTTTTGTCCATGCCGCTGCCTTTGCATAATCGCCCGAGGCGCAGTAGGTCGGCAGCATTACAAGTCTGTCGGTGTTGTTGCCGCCCGTTGCTCTGATAGCTGCGCGCGCAGCCTCGTTGCACAGGTTTACGCTCTCGTAGTACTCGGCGTTTCCCGTCCAGTCTTCTTCGCTTCTCGGCTCGTTGTTGACTTCAAAAATCAGCTTGTCGCCATAATTCTTAAAGCGCTCTCCTATCTGACCCCAGATCGCAGTCAGCTCCGCCGAAATAACGTCCGTATTGGGAACATTGTGCTGCAAGTCGTTATGGTGAACGTTGAGGATAACATACATATCGTTATCCAGTCCATAATTAACGACCTCTTCCACCCTGTCCATATAGCTGCCGTCAATGGTATATGCGGAAGCATTGGTATAATGATCGTCCCATCTTACCGGCACACGCAGTGTTTTAAAGCCGCGCCGGGCGATATCGTCGATCATTCCCTTGGTGGTAGCAGGGTTTCCCCAGTAGGTTTCGTTGTTTGAGCTTTCGAGGGAATTGCCCAGATTCCAGCCTGCGCCCATATCATTCACGATCTGGAAAGCCGTTAATCCCCTCATCTGCGAAGAATAAGCAGGCTCGGCTGCGGCGGTATCCTCTGCCATGGCAGGTGCAGAAGCGACAAGCGCGGAAGCCGCCATAACCGCCGCCATCATTGCGGAGATAAAACGCTTTATCCCCCGTGAGCTTTTGTTTGTCATAATACTCCTCCTTTAGCTGTCCGAAATACTTTGCTGATTGTATTATACACCGAATTAGAGCCTTGTGTCAAGCACCTGACGCTTGTTAATTCAGCTTCAACAAATAATTATTCGGGCGCTCTGTGAACATTGCCGAACAAGGGGAGATAAAGCGTCAAAAGCCGCGGCTTTCCCGATGTTGATTTCACCTGTGCAGTATTATGCAGTTTTTCGCACCATATACTGACAATGCAGTAAAACTGCAATAAAAAACGAAAGGAATGTGAATTATGAAGTTTAAATCCAAAACCCTCACTCTCAACGGAACGGAAATCAATGTTAAGGTCGCAGGCAACTACACAGCGATAAGAAACGACAGCAGCGACACGGTTTATCTGTCCGCAGAGCCCGGAATCGTCCCCGATAACGATGGAGTTATCTCAATTCCCGTTGGCGGTTCGCTTACAGTAAACGACGACGCCGAATCGGTTTATGTGCTCGGAACAGGAAAAATATTTCTGCTCGGCACAGACTCAAAAGCAAACCCTTTTAAGTCATCAGCGCAGCAAGGCGGCTCGGGCGTTGATGACGCAGCAAGAGCCGCCATTTCCGCTCATACCGGAGATACACAGGCACACGTTTCGTCCGATGACAGAGCGGCATGGAACGGGCTCAGCAATCCCAATCTGCTGATAAACCCGGATTTCGCAATAAATCAGCGTGCAAACAGTACATACTCCGGAAACTATGTATATGGCGTTGACCATTGGCAGTGCCAGAACGATGGTGTAATGACTGCAACCGGTGACGGAATAAAGGTCGGATTCATGCAGACGGCGTCATCCAGCGCCAAATCAATCATCAGGCAGCACGTTGAAAACAGCCCATTTCTGGGCGGAAAGACCTGCACCTTGTCTGTGTATATCAAAGACCTCTCCTCGGTCGGAGCACAGCTGCTGGTGATGGTCAACAAAAGCGACGGCAGCATGGTTTATCCTGCCAGCAAGCGAATTACTGCCGCAGGTGTTACAACGCTGACATTCTCCGTCCCCGAGGATATCACGGACTGCTACATCTGGCTATACGGAGCAGATATGCGCGTATCAGGCGAAACCACAGACAGCTATACGGTTTTCGGATGGTCGAAGCTGGAAATCGGTCAATCCGCCACGCCTTATCTGCCGCCTGACCCGGCAGCCGAACTGGCGAAATGTCAGAGATACTATCAGATATGCTCCTCCGGCAATATCAACGCTGTTGACCTTCGCCCGTCAATGAGGGCAACGCCTGCCGTGACGCAGCTTGCCGATGGAAACTATGCGTATAACGCCGAACTGTGACCCTTGTTCGCAGGGACTGAGAAAAAGCCATATGTATTGACGCCGTTCCCTGAAGCAGCATAACGATACTTCACGGAAAACAACGAAAAGCAGCGATCATCCATCGCTGCTTTTTTCATTTGGTATATTGATATTCGGCTGTAAAGACCGGACATCGATCATTCCAGATGGTTCTCAATAGAATTCATCATTTCCCCGACGTTTTCAAATGCGTTGATTTCGCCCAGCGAAAACTCAATGTCAAACGCTTCCTCCACCGTAGAAATCAGGGTCATATGAGCCAGGCTGTCCCAATCTTCAATATCAGCGGCAGTTGTATCATCAGTCACTGTAATAGAATCATCGTCAAACACCTCGCGAAAAACAGAATTAAGCTTTTCGTTTATTTCCTGTCTTGTCATAATAATCAATCCTCCATTTTAATAAAGCACTTGTTGTATTCAAACGTACCTACTTCAGCTTCAAATATCCTGTCGTCAATACGCTTAAAGCCCATTTTTTCGTATATATCCTTTACCATAGCATTCTTTGCGGTCGGGATGTATTCGCCGATAACCTTTTTAAAGCCGTTTTCCGCAGCGGTTTTTATCATGGTGTTTACAATAAGCTCCTCAACGGTTCGCTTAAGTACTCGGCAGCTCATCAGCCATTCGTTTACAAAAAGGCTATCGCCCTGCTTTTCAAGTATAACAACGGATATCAATCCGTGGTCGCCGAATTTATCTCTCAGCGTGAAATACAATGTGAGATATTTGTCGGAATCGGCGATTTCGGCTATCTCAGCCTCGGTGTATCTTATTGTACGCAGATTGAACTGATTAGACCTTTGTGTAAGCTGAGAAATACGCGGTGTATGGAATGCGTCAAACGGCTTTGCCGTTCCCACCATATCAAGGCTCTCAAGATAATCGTCAATGGATGAGAAGCTCTGCTGAAGCTGGGCTCTTCTTGCTTCCGCCCGGTACTGTGCGGTGCGGTTTGCGTCCTCGCCGGAGAAAGAAGCCGTTTCAAACAGGTTTTCTTTCTTCAGAAAAGAAACGTACTGTGACGGGTCCTCGGGAAGCTCCGGAACAGTGATCCCGGGAACAAGCTCTCTTACAAGGTTTCGCTCGAAAGGATTATCGTCGATAAATACGATAGAATCCATTCCTATGTTAAGCGTCTGCTGAATAAAGCGGATATTCGACGCCTTATCCTCCCAGTTAGCAACAAACATAGCTATATCGTCCGGGCGAAGCACCATCTCGGGATGCTTTTCAAACGGCTCCTTTGCGGTATCTTCGTTGTTCTTGCTGCATACAGCCAGAATAATGCCGCGGTTTTTCAGTTCCTTAAGCCACTTCTGAAAATCAGAGAACGCTCTGCCGGTTCCCAGCTCTCCTATCTGGATATTGTTGATGCCATCATCGCCGATCACTCCGCCCCAGAGAGTATTGTCCAGATCAAGCACAACACATTTCTTGAATTTACCGCTAAGTGCAGAAATAATATCAACAACGCTGTTGGCGACGTATGGCAGCATCTCCATGCTTATCGCCAGCTTTGCGGAGTAGTAATACTTGTCGGCATAGGTGTTTTGTCTGCCATATGTATTCTGAATTGCGGATAAATCTCCGATGTAAACGCTCTTATCCTCGGCGGCTGCCTCCATAAGCATCACATTCAGCTTTCTGAGCTGGAAGATATACGAGGAGGGCGTTTTTGCTCCGAAATTGCCGAATAACATATCGGCGTTTTCAGCAAAGTTGAACTGAATTATACGGCAGCTGAGATTGCTTTTTATTTTGTCCCACTGACCTGTTATTCTTGAGAATACCGTATCGGCAAAAGACGCTCTTTGGTCAAGAGGAAGCTTGCAGAACTCATCGAACAGCTTTTCCGAGGACATATATATTACGATATAATTCGGTGCGAAGGAATACAGCCCGGAATTATCGTTAACTATCTCCGGAAAAATCTGATTGTATTCCGCCTCGTAGATATCGCAGTTTATTCCGCGGGAATATGCACAGCCGCGCAGAGCAGTAACAAGAAACTGCGTGGCAGTGTCTCCCAGTACAGCTACCCTGGTATCAAACGCCTTATCCGCCGGAATTCCGCGGACTACCTTTTTCAGTTGATTGAACGTTAGCATTTTGCCTCCATAAACATCATGAAATAAACATCGGTCAAAACCATTCCTCACAGTTAACGACCATCCTCATTGTTTTCGACCAATTCAATAATACCGATATTTTTGTTGAACAGGAATACAACCCGATTTCCGTTAAAAGCCGGGGCGGCAGCCGGTTCGCACATCGGTATAAACCTCATCGCCTTAAGCTCGTTCATTTTCTCCGAAAGATCCCTACAGCGATAGCATATGTGATAGGGAGAGTTGCCGAGCCTTTTTATCAGATTTGCAACGATTGAGGCGTCCGTTTTCGGCGACACTAGCTCGATTCTGTAATTATCGTTTACCATAAAGAGAATATCAATGCCGCGAAACTCGTCAAAAACGCAAGCCCCCTCGGCACGAAAACCGAGATTTTCAAAAATGGCCCGGCTTTTGTCGATATCCTTTACCAAATAACCAATATGATCTATTTCCACTTTTCAATCCACCTAATTATTGATAATTATTCAACATCATTCATAAGACAATTATATTATATACAAACGCATTTGTCAACCCCGGAAGGCTATGAAAAGCAAGTCAGCACTGTATTATACAATGCTGACAAAGCGGGATTATCCGACGGTACGGTATACTAGCTTCTTCGGCAGGTCAGCGCCTCGATATGGGTATCAAAGCAGACTCTGTCAACCACTTCGCCCGACCAGTTGTCATACACAACGATATTGATGCCGCGTTTTCCTATTGCGCATTGTTTACCGTTAACCTTGATCGAAACCATATCGCCTATCCACAAGCCTGCGCTTGATATCACATAGTGCACTCCGTTTACGGTAAGCTCCTTTTCGAGCTGTTCTTCTGCACTGATTTTCTGGTATACCGCCTTTCCCGAATTAATTACTGCAATATAGCTTGACCGCGAATCATCGTTGGGAAGAGGCGTCAAGCCCAACGCCTTAAAGGACTCCGCGTGAGCAGGCGAAAAGAATTTCTGAGCGTCATCCCTTACCGCCATAACCACGGTGTAGCTGTCAAGGTCGATAGCCGAAAGATACTCGTTAAAGTCGGTTATCGTCGATAGTCTGTAATTGTTGCTCCAGATAACATAATCATCATAGGCGTCGTTCCAGCTTTCATATGCCGGATCGTTCCGCCTGTCCGGAAGGTCATAATTGTCTTTCAGGTATTGCCCCAGAAAAGCGCTGACCTTCTTTGCGCCGTAAGCGTTAGTGTGGGTGGTGTCTCTGAAATCGACGGACAGATCAAGACCCATTTCGTCAAAGTGATCCCTGAGGTTTATGAAAGAGTATCCTCTGTCGCGGACGATTTTGCCAACACCATTCATTATCTTTTGGTTAGTGACGTTTGCCGTGTTGTTAGCCGGCGATGTAAACAATACGTTAAGGTTGTTTTCGTCGCAGAAATCAAGCATCTTGTCAAGGTACTCCATGATCACATCGCCCGGGTTTTCCGTTTCATCCCCTGCCGCCCACTCATTCGGAGCAAGAGGCGTTACGGTGTAGTTCGGAACACCGCCCTTTCCGTAATTGAATTTAGGCATATAATCCTCTCTGGTAAGACCTTTCCATCTCGTGTGATAGGAAATAAAGGGGATATAGTATTCCAGCTTTCCGCCGCTGACAGTGTCTTGGATGCACTCTGTCTTTATGGGAGAAAAGCGCAGCGAATCGGTGAACAAATGCTTATATGCAGTCGAATATATCGTATCGTTAAATGTGCACAGCGAAATGTCAATAACGAACAGCTTCGCAGACTGCTGCGTAACCGCTTCGCGCAAGGCGTAATACGTATCGGCAAACACCTGCGACGGCGTTGCGAACGCGTATGAGGCAATACCAT
This sequence comes from Oscillospiraceae bacterium, assembly GCA_051882595.1. Taxonomy (GTDB): domain Bacteria; phylum Bacillota; class Clostridia; order Oscillospirales; family Ruminococcaceae; genus CAG-115. The sequence continues at coordinate 8,004 of JBJESD010000026.1, forward strand.
ACTGCTTCCACAGCTCCATGGGGTAAAAGGACGAGTATGTAGTACTGGGTCCGACAAATACAACATCCAGCGAATTTTTCGGCTCAGCGTAAAACGACTTTACACCCGCGCCGTTTTCTTCCCGGAATACCTCGCTGAGGGGAATGAAGATCATTAGAAAAATCAGCAGGAAGCAAATCGGCTTGACAATATGCGAAACACTTTTTTTCATCATTCCACCTCCTAGAAATTGAAATAGATAAAGGATGACGCGTCATAAGCGGGGCCGTAAATGCCATAAATAAGCACGGCAAAAATACCTGCCAGATATACGATCCATTCAAACGCGATATTCTGCTGTGCGACCTTTTCGCGCACCTTTATTCCCTTTTCGTTGGCAAGGCTGACGCAGAACAAGACTGCTGTTGATATAATCAGAACGTTCCATTGCTTCCAGTCAAGACCAAGACCAAGCAGCGTTCCGTCCGTAAACACCCATGGGTTGTATTCCGAGAACATTCTGACGATCATCTTGCAGGCGTTGATAAGTCCGTCACCGCGGAAAATTATGTATCCCAGACAAACAATAAGGAATGTTCTGATTATCTGAAACAGTTCCCAGCTAAAGCATTCGGTGTTTATCTTCAGCACCTTAACAAGCTTCTGGAAAACGGGCTTCAAAAGCATCGAAAGAATAATTATCGCTCCGTAATAAATGCCATAGAACACATATTTCCAGCTTGCACCATGCCAAAAGCCTATTGTAAGCCACACAACAGCCAGTCCTATCACGGTAGGAAGATTGGTCTTGATATACTTCGGAAGCTTTTTGCTCTTTTGAATTTTCTTGCAAAGCGGTGTGCGGATTATGGGATAGAACAGATACTGTCTGAACCAGTCTCCGAGTGTGATATGCCATCTTCTCCAGAACTCTGCAATACTTTTGGAAAAATAAGGCGTTTTGAAATTTTCCGCCATAGTAATCCCAAGGGTTTCACCTGCACCTATTGCAATATCCATATATCCGGAAAAATCAGCATACAGCTGCACTGCGTACACAACCGCCGCAACCGCAACCGTAAAGCCGCGGTAATCCTGCCAGTTGTCAAATACCGTGTTAACAAGCAATGCCGCTCTGTCTGCAATTACAAGCTTTTTGAAAAATCCCCACAGCATTCTCAGCAGACCGGACTTGACCTTGTCGTAATCAAACTTGTGCGGCGCGAACATCTGCGGCGCGAGCTCACCGTATTTTGCGATGGGTCCCTGTAATATCTGGGGAAAGAAGGATACAAACAGGGCAAATCTGAGCGGATTTTTCTCCGGCTTGCTTGTTCCGAAATAAACATCCATGAGATAACCCGTGCTCTGGAAGGTATAAAACGAGATTCCAAGCGGCACTATCACATCAATGGCTGAAAAGCTGCCGCCGAAAAGCCGCATGATGTTCTCGCCGAAGAAGTTCGCATATTTCACATAAAACAATATTCCGACATTAAGGACAACGCCTGCTGCACAAACTGCGAGGTTCTTGTTGTTGAAGCGTTTCTGATATGCTTTTTTCTCCTCCTTGGACAGCTCATGCCCGGACAAAAAGCATTCCTGAGCATTGCGCAGCTTTCCGATAAGCATTGCCGCAGAATAGGTTATCAAAGTCGAGGCAATCAGAAAAATAACAAAAACCGGTTCTGACTGAAGATAAAAGAAATAGCTCGCCAACAACAGCCATATCCATTGAAGCTTTTTCGGTACAATATAGTAGCCTGAAACGACTACCGCAAAGAACAGCAAAAAAGCGCCTGATGTAAATATCATGAACAAATCCTCTTTTTCTTAATTGTATACTCCCATTAACCGCAATCATCCGCGATTTTGATGGTTGTCCAAAAACGAGATAAGCTCGTTGGGGTTATTGATCACGGTTGATGGCTCGAATGCCGCAATTTCTGCTGCACCGGTGAATCCAAATCCATATGTGCAGCCGATAAAGCCGACCCCTGCCTGAGCAGCGCCCTTTGCGTCATGCTCGCTGTCGCCGACCAGTATCGACTGACTTGCTGTGCATTTCAGCTCCCTGCAGCATATCCCGATAAGGTCGCACTTTGTCAGAGAGTCGTTTTCATCCATTCCGTGTATCACGTCGAAATACTCATCCACGCCCAGTCGGTTAAGGATGGATTTTGCAAGCCCCTCTGCCTTCAGTGTTGCAACCGCAGTAAGATATCCGCGCTTTTTCAATTCGCAGAGGGTCTCAGCCATTCCGTCATACAAAACAGCACCGTCTGTTCCCTTATCTGCGTAGTATTCGCGGTAAATCCTTACGGCTTGCCTTGCGTCCTGCTCAGTAAAGCCGAACCGCTCTATATATGTCTTTAAAAGAGGACCGCCGATCACTCCTCTGAGCTCTTCGTCAGTCGGAGCTTTTCCCCTCATCTTCAGGTTAGCTAACCTGTGGCACTCGTATATTCCCGAAGAAGTATCCGCAATTGTACCATCCAAATCAAAAATAAACAGCCTTATGCCCTTCATTATATCTCCTTATCAAAAAAACGGCTTGGGGTAAGTGTGATTATTTCTATTTCTCCACTCAGCAAATCCGACTGCCTGCGTATTGAGTTGTTCTTGTGTTCGGTATCCTCGGGATTTATGCTGTTTATCATCTTATCATCGTAGTAATTCTGTCTGACATCCTCGCTAAATCCGTCAAATCCTGCAATATACAGCTGCCTTGCACCTATTTTCTTCATCAGTCTGATAAGCATCAATCCGGAGTTATCCGACTCCTCAAACCTCTGGTCGCACAAGCCGGAATAGTCAACATAAAGACCGTTTGCAACCACCGAGGGAAGATTGGAGGTAAGGATCAAACGCTCTGACAAGCTGTCTGACTCAAGGCTGTACAACCTTTTAAGATTGCTGACAAAGACAAAATCACTTCTGTATCCCTCAAAGCTGCCGTTTATCGAAATAATAACAGGGTTTTCCCTTTCGATAAATCCGTTGATCTCATTTTTATACTGTCTGATACTATGTCCGGGTGCAAGCAGCAGGATTTTTCTTGCCGATAATGCTTTTTTCAGTTCGCCAATACTGCGCTCATCGTCTACCTGATGATTCTGGAAATCATAATAAATATGATCAATAAGCGTTTTGTCATAGATATCTCTCTTATCGGCAGGGAGGTTTTTAAGGATAAGATCTATTTCGTTCATGGTAAGCATCTGCTTGTTCATGAGAAATGACGCGTAATTCGGGTGGCACTTATGAACCGCCGCTATATAGTAGTTTGCGTTGTATCCCCAGTCATGCTTGAGATGAATAGGACAAATCAGATTGTCCAGTATATCCAAAACAGACACCATATTATACGATGTGCCGCAGGCATTGTTAAGATACTGAGCAATCAGCTCCGTACAAAGATTTCCTGCCCCCCTGCCCATACCGTATACGGAACAGTCCACAATGAATTCCCGCGATGAACGGTGCTCAACAAGATATTGCGCATTTGCAAACGACATCTGCATATTATTATGCGAATGGAAACCTATTTTGATATCGGCGTCAAGGTTGTTGTCTATCAGGTAAATAAAACGCATAAGTTCTTCTCTGCAAAGAATACCCAGCGTATCTACCAGATAAAACGCATAAGGCTTTAATACGTTAATTCTTTCGATAAGTTCAATAAGCTGCTTGTCGGAATAAGAAGTTGTTCCGACGGGCTGCATACACACCTTATAACCCTTTGCCATCAGACAGCGTGCATACTTCTCCGCCTTTGCGATTTCTTCCGATGTGCGGTGAAATGTTATTCTCACTATATCAAGTGAGCACTCATCGCTTTCGGGCAAAGAAACAGGATCCATTTCTTTTTCGCCGATTGCTATCATCGCCGCATGAAGACTTATGCCGTTGCCGAGGCAGCATCTTTTCTCCATTTCCCGGCAGCTGCTGTACAGCGATTGATCCTCGGTATGAGCCAAATCGGTCAGAAAACCTGTTTCTATGATGTCGATCTTTGCTTCCGAGAGCTTGTCGCATATCTCTCTTATGACGCTTTTTCCGAATTGCCAGTTATTGATATATCCGCCGTCCCGCAAAGTGCAGTCCAGCAGCATTATTTTACTCATTGCTGATTTCTCCTGCGGCTATTTTTTCAGCCATCATAACTCTGACCTTTTCAAGGTCCTTGGGTGTGTCAACAGATATTGAATCCGAATCCACCAGTGTAAAATACAGTTCCTTGCCGTGTTCAAGGAAACGGATATGGTCAATATCCTCTGCTTTCTCGATTTTTCCTTGGGGCGTGCTTACAAAAAAGTCAAGCGCCTGCTTGCTGAAGCATTCTATCCCCACATACTTGTAGTAATTGAACAAAAGTGTTCCTCTGGGATAAGGCACGGGAGTACGCGAGATATATATGCACCTTCCCGTTTCGGTCATAACCACTTTCAGATTTGCGAAGTCAATGGTTTCGGCAGGGTCTGTCAGAATGCGCGCTGCTCCGCCGAAAAACACCGTGTCGTCTTTGGGGATCACCTTTCTTATGCAGTCCGGCGAAACAAGCGGCTCGTCGCCGTTGATGCACATATAATAATCCGCCTGTATCTTTTCGGAGACCTCGTGCACACGCGAAATATGCTCCGGATGATTGTCGGCTGTCATAAGGAAGCCGATGTCATTCTTTCTGCAAACATCGGCGATCCGTTCATCATCGGTCGCAACATATACCTCGTCGATTTCCTTTACCTTTCTGACTTGATTGTATACCCACCAGATCATGGGCTTGCCGCATATGTCTGCAAGTGGTTTGCCCGGAAAACGCGTCGAGCTGTATCGAGCCGGAATGACCGCAACTACTTTCATATTTCCTCCTTATTTCAATCCGCCGTACTTTTGCATAAATTCCGCAAAGCTCTGCAAATTCTTGTCCTTGTCGGCAAGTATCAGCTTGTCGATGCCTCCGATACGCTCCAGCCCCCAGTTTACGCCGATATCGGGGTCGTTCCACATGATGCCGTCGTCGTATTCACCGTAGAATTTCTCGGCGCATTTGTAGGAGACGACGCTCTCCTCCAGAACAAGGTAGCCGTGCGCGCAGCCGCCGGGGACAAGTATCTCGTTATGCTTCTCCCCGATAAGGTCAAAGCCGAGCCACTTTTTGAACGTCGGACTGTCGGGGCGCAGATCAACGACCACATCATACACATGACCGTGAATACAGCGCACCAGCTTAGGCTGCTGATTTTCCCGCTGGAAATGGAGCGCACGGATAACACCCTTGTAGCTTGTGGTGTAGAACACCTCGGCAAGGTCGTGCTTTATGCCGTTCGCCTCAAAGACCTCCTTGGAATAGTCCTTTGTAAAGCAGCCGCGTACATCGTCGGCGTTAAACGGTGTAACCTCGATAAGACCGGGTATCTCTGTTTCATGAAATTCAAACTTCTGTATCATTGTTCCTCCTGATTTGAAAAATACTTTTTCAGTTTCTTGTTCCAAAGCATTCTGATAAAGAAAATCAGCAAATAGTATATCAAGCAGCAGCCCAATGTTAAGGCAGCCATCAACAATACGCCCTTAGTATAGCCGCAATCCGCAAAAAAGCTTGTTACCAATATACGCGCAGCCCAGTGATTCAGATATATCGCCAACGAAACCGAGCTGAAGCATTTCATCCACCTGAACTCGAACAGCCTGCAAACATAGCCGGTACGGCTGAACACTATCGCTACTGCAACCGGCAGGATGAACAATGCGGAATATATCGCTTTTTTATCCTTTAAGACAAACCATGCAGCAAAAAAGATGAGCCATATCGCTATTTCGACGATCGTGACAAGCACTCTCTGACTTGTTTTGCGGACAACATTTCGCAGTTTGTTCTGTATTTTCCATGCAACCACTCCGAAGCACAAGCCAAAAAGCGCGCGTATCAATCCGCCGATAAAAATGCCATACAAGCTCATGCGGTTATCCGCAAAATCAAATTCGTTGCTAAGACACCAATAGCCAAGCAAAATCACCGCGGTCAACGGTGCAATAACATTCAGGAAAGCGTCCCTGTGCCGATATAGCATATATGCCAGCGGCAGCATGACGATGAACATTGCCGACAGATACCATGTCGGACTGTTATATTCGATCAGCACGCCGGTGTTTGTCATCAGAAATGCCTCGGGGAAAATCCTGCACAGTATCCTGATGAAATCTTTGATACGATTTGCCGATATCATCATTATGGCAGACATAGACGCCGACAGGCAAATGAACATCGATACCCAATACTGCAGTGAAATTCCTTTGAACTTTTTCAGCACAAACGCCATTGCGGACTCTCCGGCATTTGTCACATCGGCATTGCTTCGTACAATGCTGTTGGTCATAAGCATTCCGGATACAACAAAGAAAAAATGCACGGATATCGCGCCAAGATAAGGCGGAACAGGCAGTCCCGTCATATCGCCGAACAACCATGTATGGCTGTAAAAGACAAACGCCGTAAATGCAAGCTTAAGAAAATCAAGCTGGTAATTTCTCGGCGCTGTATTACAGTCTGAACGATTGGCAGTTACTGCATTCCCTTCAGCCATTCCATCGTCCTCCTAACGCCCTCGCCGAACGGTATCTCAGCCCTGAAGCCCGTATCATTTTCGGTCAGCGAGCAGTCAAAGTCATCCAACGGCATATTGACGCCGGTAAACGGCACATCGCCGAAAACGAACTCCTTTTCGGGAGCAAGCGCCGCTTTCATCTCAAGCACAAACTCGCGAAGCGGCTTTGCGTTGGAGCTTCCGATAAGATAATGGCAGAACGGCTTTCCGTTTTCACCGATAAGCCTGAACGCTCTCGCAACATCGTCGATGTATACGAAATCATAATTCTGCGTTCCGCTGGTGAACTGAAGAGGTTCATCGTTGATTATCTTGCGGATGGTGGTGTTCACGAAACGCGGAGAAAGCTCACCCACTCCGTATGCGTTGGTTATCTTAGCCCAGACAAGGTTCATGCCGATGTCCGCCGCAACGCTCATGCACATGGTGTGAGCGACCAGCTTTCCGCTGCCGTATATATATCCAAGCCCCGGCTTGTTGCCCTGTCTGTATGCCGCAGCCATAGTTTCATGCTCCATTATCGAGCCTGCGCAGACGAATTTATCGCAGTTCATTTCCTTTGCCGCGCGCAGGCAGTCCACTGTCCACTGCGCGTTATTAAGCTGCAATGCCGTATCCGCTCTTGCCGGACCTGCCGAACCTACCCACGCAAAGTGATAGAATACATCAATATCCCTGTCCGCAATAAGCTCCGGAAGCTTTGTGCTTTCGGCAAGCTCATGCGGTACAAATCTCACTCCGGCAGGAATATTATTGCTGCAGCCCTCGCGGTCAAGCGCGATCACCTCGACCCCGTTCGCCACAAGCTCTCTTACCAGTGCGCTGCCGACAAAACCGTTTGCGCCCGTTACAAGTGCTTTTTTCATCTTAATTCCTCCAGGTATTCCTTTATCTGTTTTTCCATTACCGCACCGACATCGCTGCCGCAGAGATAAGCCCTGCTCCATTCCACGGTCTTTTCGACTGCGTCGGTGATGTGCCAGCGCGGCTTCCATTTCAGCGCGGACTTGATTTTAGAGCAGTCGAGCTTCAGGAAGTTCGCCTCATGCGGAGCGTTTTCCTGCGCAACGTTTTTCCACGAGGCGCCGTCGCCCCATGCCTTGCAGAAAATATCCACAAGCTCGCCGGTCGCCGCGCAATCGCAGTCATCCGGACCGATGTTGTAGCTGCCCGCAAGCGCAGGATTTTCGTACTGCATAGCCGCAAGCATGAGGTAGGTGGTAACCGGCTCCAAAACGTGCTGATACGGTCTTGTGGAATAAGGATTTCGCACGATGATCTGCTCACCCTTTTCCATAGCTCTTACGCAGTCAGGGATAATTCTGTCCTTTGCGAAGTCGCCGCCGCCGATAACGTTTCCTGCGCGGCAGGTAGAGGTGACTACCCCCTTATCCCTGAGAAAGGATTTGATGTACGATGAGGTGACAAGCTCCGAGCAGGACTTGGAGTTGCTGTACGGGTCATAGCCGTCAAGCGCGTCGGTTTCGCGGTAGCCCCACTCCCACTCGTTGTTGAGGTACACCTTGTCGGTGGTCACGTTGACAAAGCTCTTAACGCTGCCGCACAGACGAACAGCCTCGCAGATATTCACCGTGCCCATGACGTTGGTTTCGTATGTATACACCGGGTCTGCATAGCTCTCGCGCACGATAGGCTGCGCCGCCATGTGAATTACGATCTCGGGACGGTATTTCTGCATGGTTTCGTTAAGGCTTTTAAGGTCGCGGATATCGCCGATCACCGAGACAATGCCGTCCGCAATATGCGCCTGCTCAAAAAGAGACGGCGCTGTCGGCGGATTTAGTGCATATCCGATAACCTTTGCGCCGTGCATAGCAAGCACCTTGCACATCCAGCTTCCCTTAAAGCCTGTGTGCCCCGTAACCAAAACGGTTTTTCCGTTGTAAAAAGACAGATCCATCATTACCACACCTTCCACGGAGCGTTGCCGCTGTTCCACATTTTTTCGAGCTGTTCCTTTTCGCGCACGGTATCCATGCACTGCCAGAAGCCCTCGTGCTTGAATGCCATAAGCTGACCCAGCTTCGCAGCGGTTTCGAGCGGAGCCTTTTCAAGTACGGTGGAGTCGCCCTCGATATAATCAAGGAACTCCGGCTGGCACACCATAAAGCCGATATTGATCATATTTCCGTCGCCCTTTGTTTTCTCGCGGAATTCGTTTATATGACCCTGCTCGTCAATATCGAGAACACCGAAACGCTGACCGGCGTTGTAGGCGGTCATTGTAACCATCTTACCGTGCGACTTGTGAAATTCCAGCAGCTTTGTGACATTCACGTCCGAAACGCCGTCGCCGTAGGTCAGCATAAACGGCTCGTTTCCAATGTACTCCTTTACGCGCTTTACTCTGCCGCCCGTCATGGTATTTAGCCCTGTGTCCACCACTGTTACCTTCCACGGCTCGGAATGACTGCAATGGACGGTCATCTCGTTCCTGCCATTCGTAAAATCGTATGTGATATCCGATGTGTGCAGGAAGTAATCCGCAAAGTATTCCTTGATGACGTGCTGTTTGTAGCCTGCGCAGATGATAAACTCGTTAAATCCATGCGCGCTGTACAATTTCATTATGTGCAACAAAATCGGCATTCCGCCGAGGTCTACCATCGGCTTGGGCTTAAACTGGCTTTCTTCGCTGATTCGTGTGCCAAAGCCTCCTGCCAGAATTAATACTTTCATGGAACATCCTCACTTCCTCTTGAATTTTGAACGTATTTTCAGCATACCATGAAAAATCTTTTTCAGGAAAGGTCCGACAGGACTGTCTCCCAAACGGCGAATTTTCATGACGATTTTATAGGAGTTGCTGTTTTTAAAGTCGGACAATTCTTTTTCAAGCCGCTTTTCTCTGGGCGATTTTCCCTGATCCTTTTTTGACGCCGCCATTATCGCCTCAAGCGAGCTCCGCTTTATGGTAACATAATCGCTGTCCTGCGCATATTCCGAGAGATCGTGCTCGAACGCGCACTTCTTCAATTCGTTTCCGAAGGCGGTGCTTACCACCGCAGTGTCTGCGGAAAGAACAGAAACGGGATCCATAAACACCCTTTTCCTGCCGTCAAAAGGAATATTATATTTGCTGTACAGAATAGTGGCTATTCTTTCCGAGAGCGGCATATATTTCAGCTTCTTATCCCAGCTGTCGGAGTAGGTTTTAAGGATGTCGAAAATAACATCACTATTTGCAGGCGCACCGAAAATCTTATCGGAATACGTCTTTTTATCCAGCAGAGCGAAAAACGCATTCTGATATTTCAGATATCCGAAGCTTGTCAGTATGCGTATATTCCTGTGTATGAAAACACCGCCGTTCTGATACATATTCTTCAGAACGAAATATTCGCCGACAAGCTTATAATTCCCCTGTTCGTAAGCTCGCTTTATATACTCGTTTTCGTTGATGTCGCAGTTGTTCTCGTCAAGTACTGTAATCTCGCTGCCGCCGGCAAAAACCTTTTCCCGCAGCTCTTCCAGACGCTCGGGTGTCGGCTGCTCTTCAAAGGCATTTATGTAGATGATGTTGGGCATTACATTTTCGGAAAGCTTTTTCGCCCACTTAAGATATCTGCACACCGTCTGGTCGTTCTGTATCTCCGGATTATCCTTTATCCATTCGTACTCTTCGACCGCCCAATCCACAAACAAGTCGAAATACTGCCAGTAGCCGTCAAGATAAATGGACGACATTCTTTGCGTGCACATATGCTGTACATATGCAGCATACTTCGGGTTGCAGTTCGCCAGAGCGTGCTTCTCCGCCCTGATAGCATCCCTGCATAACTGCTCGGAAATGTTTCCCGAAACGGATGAGCTTCTTCTGAACCACATATATACGGGATAGTTGACAAAATGTATGTTCTTAGCAAATGACTGAAGCACCGGAATATAGCAGATATCGTCATAAATGATATCCTCCAGCGTCAGTCCGACCTGCTCGATAAGCTCCCTTTTGATCAGCCTGACCCAGAACTCACAGCCGGTACAGATAGCTTTCTCGACCGATACAGCCATTGTTTCCTTGGGACGCGAGGGTCTGATATACTTGATTTCTTCATCGCCGTCCATCTGAACTACGTTTGCATATCCGCATACTATATCGGCGTCGTTCTCGGCAGCCACCTCGTACATCATGGTAAGCGCATTAGGTTGTATCATGTCGTCCGAGTCGCACCAAAAGACATAATCGCCTCTGGAACATCTGTATGCCGTATTTCTGCCCTTTCCGACAGCGCCGTGCTCGTCCGTCTTGAAGATGAACAATTTATCCGGAAAAGCTTCTTTATATCTTGCCAGAATTTCCGGAGTGCTGTCGGTAGACCAGTTGTCCACGCAGACGACCTCGTAATCCTCAAAGGATTGCTGCAAAGCGGAATCGAGAAAGCGCGGCAGGTATTTTTCCGAATTGTATATTGTAACGAGTATTGATATTTTTGGATTATTAGGCATTACATTTCTCCTTCGATATAATCAAGAATGTAATTTAGTTCCGCCTTTGTATCGGGGCAGAATGATACTGTATTCACTCTGTTCGTCGCTTCCAGCGCTTTAAAGAAGAATTTCCTGTAAAGCGGCTTTTTCGCGTGGAAGCGCTTAGACAGCTTCATAAGATTCATAAGACTTATCGAGTAAACCTGCTTGTCCATAAGCAAAAACGGCGACATCGTTGAGCCCGAGGTTACCGACACAAGCACCTTGTCGTCAATTTCGGGCGACATAGCATATACCTCCCACGGTATATTCTTTTCGGGAAATATCTTGTAGCCGTGCAGTCTGTAAAAATCCTCGCCGCCGCCTGAACGCGGATGCATTTTTACAATGATGTTTTCCTTGCCGACCTTTTGAGCAATTGCATCAAGCAGCTCGATATCATCAGTGGTGTGGTTTTCAAAAATAAAGCACTCGTTGAAAAATATATACTTTTCTTTCGGCATCTCACACTTTCCGAAAAGAGCAGTAAGGATATTGAGGAATTTCGTATCATCCGCGGTAATTTTAGGCATCGGTATCAGAGGAGTTTTGTTGGCATTGCAGCAAAGCTCCGGTTTGTATATGAAAAAGCTGGAGACGTTGTTCCAGATACGTTTTTCTTTCGGGTGCGTGGCGTTCATCATTTCATAATCGAAGTCGGAAATGAAATTGCTTGTATACTTCTGCTCGTAGTCGTCATAAAGATGTACCCTGGGTGTATTGCCTCTGTTTACCTGATAGTAGTAAACCATCTTCTGAAAAATCGAGGCGGCATTGGGCATGAAATAGTCACTGTACTCCGCGTCAAGCTTTGGCATAAAGTCAAACTTTTCGGGATGCCGGCTTCTCATTTCAATGGGTTTTTCCAGAATTACAGGGTTATGTATCTTGACGAAATATTCCGTGCAGTATATGCGGTCAAAAACGCCCGTGCTCTTAAGCTTATCCTCATATGATGTCAGGTTTGATGTTGATGTCAGAATAATATCGGCAGGATTATCCGGATAATAGTGGAACTTAAGGCTGATGGCATTC
>JBJESD010000027.1:0-20088 GCA_051882595.1 Oscillospiraceae bacterium
GCTGTGATGAAGAGAGTAGTGCATAACCGCATTTTCAGAGAGCTGTTGTTCGGTGCGAAACAGCAAATGCGCCTGCATGAAAAACACTTCGGAGCCTGCGGAAGAAAGCCTTCGGCAAGTAGAACCGCACGTTACATTGCGTAAAGATGAAATTGAGTGGATCGGAAACGGTCAATTTGGGTGGTATCGCGGAAGATGTCTTTCGTCCCATGTTCGGGCGAATGACATCTTTTTTGTTTTCCCCGAAAACACTAAGCAACTATATAGGAAAAGGAGAAAAGAATATGCTTAGAACACACACCTGCAACGAACTCAATACAGAACACATCGGTCAGAACGTAAAGCTCTCCGGCTGGGTTGATACCATCCGCGACCACGGCGGCGTTATCTTCCTTGATCTGAGAGATCATTACGGCGTGACGCAGGTAGTTTTGTCAGACGACGCTCTGCTTCAGGGCGTAGCAAAGGAAACTGTTGTCGCAGTAACCGGCACTGTTGCGCGCAGAGATGAGGAAACCGTAAACCCCAAGCTTCTCACCGGTATGGTGGAGGTCAAGGTGGATACCCTCGAGATCCTCGGTCCGTGCCGTCAGGGTCTGCCCTTTGAGATCGACAACTCCACACAGACAAGAGAGGATCTCAGACTTAAGTACCGTTACCTTGACCTGAGAAATCCCAAGATCCACAACAACATCGTACTTCGCTCCAAGATACTCAGCTTCCTGAGAAACCAGATGGAGAAGATGGGCTTCCTTGAGATACAGACTCCCATACTCACCGCCTCCTCTCCCGAGGGCGCGCGTGATTACCTTGTTCCCAGCAGAAAGCACAAGGGCAAGTTCTATGCGCTTCCGCAGGCTCCCCAGCAGTTCAAGCAGCTGCTTATGACAAGCGGCTTTGACCGCTATTTCCAGATTGCTCCCTGCTTCCGCGATGAGGACGCAAGACAGGACCGCTCTCCCGGAGAGTTCTACCAGCTGGACTTCGAGATGGCATTCGCCGAGCAGGAGGATGTTTTCGAGGTTGCCGAAACAGTGATCTACAACACCTTTAAGGAGTTCTCCGATAAGCAGATCTCCAAGCCCCCGTTCGCACGCATCCCCTTTGAGGAGGCTATGCTGAAATACGGCACCGATAAGCCCGACCTGCGCAACCCCCTTATCATCACAGAGCTTTCCGATCTGTTCGTAGACAGCGAGTTCAAGCCTTTCTGCAACAAGGTAGTAAGAGGCATCCGCGTTCCCCAGATGGCAAGCCGCTCCAAGACATTCTTCAAGAGCATGGAGGAGTTCGCTACCACCGAGGTCGGAATGAAAGGTCTCGGCTACTTCAAGGTTGAAGAGGGCGAAAACGGCGGCTTCAGATACAACGGTCCTATCGACAAGTTCCTTGACGACGCACAAAGAAAAGAGCTTGCAGACCGCTGCGCTCTTGAGGTCGGCGACGTTCTCTACTTCATCGCAGACAACAAGAACAACGCTCCCAAGTTCGCCGGCGCAATCAGAACAGAGGTCGCAAAGCGTATGGAGCTTATCGACGAAAGCCGCTTCGACTTCTGCTTTATCGTGGACTTCCCCATGTACGAGCTTAACAGCGAAACAGGCAAAATCGACTTCACACACAATCCTTTCTCCATGCCTCAGGGCGGAATGGACGCACTGCTTAACAAGGATCCGCTGGATATCTACGCTTATCAGTACGACATCGTGTGCAACGGCGTAGAGCTGTCCTCCGGCGCAGTAAGAAACCACAACCCAGATATCATGAAGAAAGCATTCGAGATCGCAGGCTACGGCGAGGAGGATGTAAAGGCAAAGTTCGGCGCGCTTTACACCGCATTCACTTTCGGTGCTCCTCCCCATGCAGGTATGGCGCCCGGCGTAGACAGAATGATCATGCTTATCGCAGGCGAGGAAACCATCCGCGATGTTATCGCATTCCCGCTTAACGGCAACGCGCAGGATCTTATGATGGGCGCTCCCGGCGATGTTACAGAGCAGCAGCTCAGAGAGGTTCACATCAAGGTGCGCGACTGATACGCACCATACGAACAAGCTGAATACTATCGGCTTGGAGCTTGATGAAAAAGCAATTTCTAAGGGTGGTTTATAGACAGCCTGTAAGCTGAAATCCGGCTTGTTCGCTTAATATAGTAATATTGCAGCACCGCATAAGCTCTTTGTGCGGTGTTGCATTTATAATACCGTTTAAAAAAAGAATCAGTAAATGTCGCAGATGGCTATATGCGACGAAAGGAGTATGTAATGGAAACAGAAACCTTAAGACGCCTCGAAAAGCTGAATCAGCTTCAGCTTACGCAGGAGCAGAGGGACGATGTGCTTGCTTTCTTTGCAAAGCAGGAGCAGGAGCTTGAAAAGCTCCGCGAAAAGGACACCGAGCAGGTTGAAAGAATGGTGCACGTTATGCCCATTATGACCGTTGTACGCGAGGACGTAGAGAAGAAGCTGTTCGAGCGCGATGACCTCCAGAAGGGCGCGCCCGAGGCTGATGACGGCTACTGGCAGGTGCCTCGCCTGCTTGAATGATCGGCGGAAAGGAATGTGACGATGAACTTATATCTTAACAAAAACGAAAACGCTTCAGCGAACGCAGTCGTTCTTGACGATCTGTTTCTTACCAAGGATATGCCCACAACAGGCGGCTCTGCAATGCTTGAGGGATATATGAGCCTTTTTGACGCCGAGGTCATTTCAAGGCTTAAGGCGGCAGGCTATTCCGTTGCAGGAAAAGCGAATATCGGCGAGTTCTCGATAGATATGCTGGGCGAGACCTCAAAGTTCGGCGCCTGCGTAAAGGACAACGGCACCCTGACAAACGCCTGCGCCGAAATTCTTGACGGCGGCGACGTTAAGGCAGCGCTCTGCTTTGATGTCAACGGCACGCCAAGACGCGCCGCTGCCCTTTGCGGTAAGGTGTACATCAAGCCTACATACGGCACGGTTTCAAGATACGGAACAATCGCCGTTGCCTGCTCGGGCGAAACTGTCGGAGTTATGGCAAACAACGCCGCCGACTGCGCACAGGTGCTCTCCGCAATCGCCGGACACGACGACAAGGACGGCACAAGCCTTTCCGAGGAAGAGTGCAGCAGGCTTAAGTCCGGAGCAGAGTTTGCAAAGATAAAGAAAATCGCTGTCGCAAAGTCTTTGTGCAGCTCTGCGGACGAGGCAACAAAAGCAAGGCTCGAACACTTCCGCAGCATTATGTCTGCACAGGGAATTGAGCTTTGCGAGATAGAGGACGATACACTCCTGCTTGCAAAAACGGCATGGAATGTATGTATGTCCGCCGAGCTTTGCAACAATGTTTCTCGCTTTGACGGCGTTAAATACGGATACCGCGCCAAGAAATACAACACCATCGAGGAGCTGTACACCAACAGCCGCACAGAGGCTTTCGGCGACCTGCTTAAGACGGTCATCCTCTTCGGCTCGGATTCACTCTCTACCGAAAACTACATGAGAGTATACGACAAGTCGCTCAGGATACGCCGCGTTGTCGCAGAGTTCTTTGCCGATGTGTTCAAGGGCTTCGACGCAGTGCTTATGCCTGCCTGCTCAAAAACAGCGTATACAACAGCCGACACAAGCGCCGACAAGTACCTGTCCTTTGACGAGGCACTCTATACCGCGCCTGCGTCCCTTACCGGTCTGCCCGCCGCAGCATTCGGCGGAGTTCAGCTTGTCGGCAGGGCTTTCTCCGACCTCGCCCTGCTTGACGCAGCAGCAGCTTTTGAAAAGGAGGACAAGTAAATGAAGAAGTACGAAACCGTCATAGGTCTGGAGGTTCATATCGAGCTTGCCACCGAGTCAAAAATCTTCTGCTCGTGCTCCGCAAAGTTCGGCGGAGAGCAGAACGAGCACGTCTGCCCTGCCTGCTGCGGAATGCCCGGTATGCTTCCTATCGTAAACAAGCGTGTTGTTGACCTCGGTATCACCGCAGGACTTATGCTTAACTGCGATATCAACCGCGTCACCACGTTTGATAAGAAGTCCTACTATTATCCCGACCTGCCCTGCTCCTACCAGACGACGCAGTGGTTCAGCCCCGTTGCGGTAAACGGCTATGTGCCTATCGAAACCAAGCACGGCAAGAAGAATATCCGCATAAAGCAGATACATATGGAGGAGGACGCAGGAAAGCTTGTCCACGACGACTGGACAGACACCACTCTCGTTGACTTCAACCGCACCAGCGTGCCGCTGTGCGAGATAGTATCCCAGCCCGACCTCTCAAGCGCTGAGGAGGTAGTAGCATACCTCGAGCAGCTGCGCTCTCTGCTCAGGTTTGCAAAGGTTTCCGGCTGCCGTATGGAGCAGGGCAGTATGCGCTGCGACGTCAACCTCTCCGTCCGTGAGGAGGGCAGCGATAAGCTGGGCGTAAGAACCGAGATGAAGAACATGAACTCCATCTCCGCCATCACACGCGCTATCGAGTACGAGACCGCGCGCCATATCGACGCGCTGGAAAACGGCACAGAGGTTCTGGTTCAGGAGACGCGCCGCTGGGACGACATCAAGGGCAAGAGCTATGCAATGCGCAACAAGGAAACCGCAGGCGATTACCGCTACTTCCCCGACCCCAACATCATGCCCGTAGTTATCGACGACGAGTGGTTCGACAGGATAAAGGCTTCGCTCCCCGAGCTGCCCGAGCTTAAAAAGGCGCGCTACATCAGCGAGCTTTCGCTCTCCGAGTATGACGCGGAGCAGCTTACGCAGAGCCGCGCGCTGTGCGACTGCTTTGAGGCTGCCTATGCCGAGTGCGGACAGGCAAAGGAGGCTGCAAACTGGCTTATCTCGGACTGCATGAATATCCTCAACAAGAAGCAGATGACCGCCGACGACCTCACCATTGACGGAACGGCGCTCGGCAAGCTTATCAGGCTTGTGATTGACGGCAAGGTTCAGCGCGGAAACGCAAAGAGAATTCTGTCCGAGATGTTCGACCGCGATATTTCCGATGTCGAGCAGTACGCAAAGGACAACAACTACATCGTATCCAACGACACAGGCGCAATTGAGGCAGTTATCAAGGCTGTTGTCGCAGAGGATACACGCTCCGTAAACGACTACAAGAGCGGTAAGGAAAAGGCGCTTATGGCACTTTTCGGCAAGTGCATGAAGCAGCTTAAGGGCAACTGCTCACCCGATATGCTAAGAGAACTGCTTATCAAGGCAATCAACGAAGCATAATCCCACAAAACGCAAAGAGCCACTCCCGACAGTATCGGGAGTGGCTTTCTGTTTATAAATACCGAATATGCAATATTCGTATATAAACTCAAGCCTGAGAAGACAGAGTTCCTCTCAGGCTTGATTATTATATGGTGTATTCTATGCCGTGAAAAAACGGGAGATCATTCCTCGTCCTTCTTCTCCTCAACGAGCTCTGCGGCAGCTTCCTTGGCTTCCTCAGCCTTCTCGGGCTCCTCAGCTACTATCTCGGGAAGCTTTGTGCCGCACTTAGGGCAGTAGCTGTTATCGTTTTTTGTTTTCGCTCCGCACTTCTCGCAGGCTACCTCGCCATTGAGCTCATCAAGCTGTCTGTCAAGGTCGGCAAGCTTTGCGTTGAGGTCGTCAATATCAGCGATCGCTGCATTGTATGCTTCCTCGTCCTTTTCGTTAGCCTTGTTCATGTTGTAAACAAGCTCGCCGAGCTTCTCGTACTTTGCCTTTATGTCAGACTTTATCTGCGACTTCTTGATCTTAAGCTTGGAAAGCTTTACAGCCTCGTCAGTCTTTTTGCCTGCGGTTGCAGCAACATTCTTGGTGGTTGATACAAGTTCATCTAAAAATCCCATGTCGGATACTCCTTTCAGATTTCAGCCGGGCGTTATCGCCTTGACTTATTGTAGCATACTTTATTGATTTTTGCAAGTACTATATGACTATTTCCCCTCTTAATTCAGAGGGGAAATAGCTAAGGGGTCATCACATACAGGTTGTCGGAACGGATCAATACATTCCGCCCATGCCGCCTGCGGGCATTGCAGGAGCAGCGTTCTCCTCGGGCTTGTCAGCAACGAGGGACTCTGTTGTAAGCACCATAGCTGCAACGGAGGCAGCGTTCTGAAGTGCGGAACGTGTTACCTTGGCAGGATCAACAATGCCGGACTCTATCATGTCGCAGTATTTCTCGGAGTATGCGTCATAGCCGTAGCCCACCTTGCCCTCGCGGTTGATGGTGTCGATAATTACGCTGCCCTCAAGACCTGCGTTGAGCGCGATCTGACGAACCGGCTCTTCAAGTGCGCGCAGCACGATTTTTGCACCGGTCTTTTCATCACCCTCAAGAGTGTCAACCAGAGCCTTTACAGCAGGCATTGCGTTTACAAGCGCAGTACCGCCGCCTGCGACGATGCCCTCCTCAACAGCTGCCTTTGTAGCTGCGAGAGCGTCCTCGATGCGGAGCTTCTTCTCCTTCATCTCAACCTCGGTAGCAGCGCCGACCTTGATAACGCCTACACCTCCGGAAAGCTTAGCAAGTCTTTCCTGGAGCTTCTCCTTGTCAAACTCGGAGGATGTGTTGTCGATAGCGTTTCTGATCTCGTTTACGCGTGCCCTGATAGCTTCGCTATCGCCGTAGCCGTCAACGATGATGGTGTTCTCCTTTGTAACCTTAACCTGCTTAGCGCGGCCAAGCTGATTGAGCTGTGTTTCCTTGATATCCAGACCAAGCTCGTCTGTGATAACCTCGCCGCCTGTCAGGATAGCGATATCCTTAAGCATCTCCTTGCGTCTGTCGCCGAAGCCGGGAGCCTTTACAGCAACGCATACGAACACGCCGCGCAGCTTGTTGAGGATGATGTTGGTAAGAGCGTCGCCCTCAACATCCTCTGCAATTATGATAAGCTTCTTGCCGGACTGTACTATCTGCTCGAGCAGGGGAAGAATGTCCTGAATAGAGGAGATCTTCTTGTCTGTGATAAGAATGAACGGATCGTCGATAACAGCTTCCATCTTGTCGTTGTCTGTTACCATGTAGGGGGAGATGTAGCCGCGGTCGAACTGCATACCCTCAACAACCTCGCTGTAGGTCTCCGCGGTCTTGCCCTCTTCAAGGGTGATAACGCCGTCGGCTGTTACCTTCTCCATTGCCTCTGCAATCAGCTTGCCGACAGACTCGTCGCCTGCGGAAACTGTGGCAACTCTCTCGATATCCTTGCTGCCTGCAACTGCCTGAGAATTCTTTTTGATCTCTGCAACAGCAGCGTCAACAGCCTTCTGCATACCCTTCTTAACTACCATGGGGTTAGCGCCTGCTGCGATGTTCTTCATACCCTCGCGTACAAGAGCCTGTGCAAGCAGTGTTGCGGTTGTTGTGCCGTCGCCTGCTGCGTCGTTTGTCTTGGTGGCAACTTCCTTTACAAGAGCTGCGCCCATATTCTCGAATGCGTCCTCAAGCTCGATCTCCTTGGCAATCGTAACACCGTCGTTGGTGATGAGCGGAGAGCCGTATTTCTTGGAAAGAACTACGTTTCTGCCCTTGGGTCCGATAGTGATCTTTACTGTGTCGGCAAGCTTGTCGATACCTGCCTGTAATGCCTTGCGAGCTTCCTCGCCGTAAATAATATCCTTAGCCATGATTAACTCCTCCTGAAATCAAATAGATAGTGTAAAATCGGGACGCAAATCCCGATAAATGCTCCGATTACTCTACAACTGCAAGAATATCGGACTGGCGCACGATGGAATACTCAACTCCGTCTACCTTAACTTCTGTGCCGGCATACTTGCTGATAAGCACCTTGTCGCCGACCTTAACGTTCATAACAATATCCTTGCCGTCAACGTTTCCGCCGGGACCTACGGCAACTATCTCTGCGATAGAGGGCTTCTCCTTTGCTGCTGCGGTGAGGATGATGCCGCTTTTTGTTGTTTCCTCAGCCTCAACCATCTTGATTACTACGCGGTCTGCCAAAGGTCTGATTGTCATTGTATAGTTCCTCCTTAAATGTAGATTATTTGCTTTTTCATGTTTTAGCACTCTTTGTCTTTGAGTGCTAAATATAATTTATCACTTTTTATCCGAATTGTCAAGGGCTTTTTTTAAAAAAATTACTAAATTCGGATATTTTTTTAATAATTTTCACATACAAGTTTCGACACGCCACTAACGGGGCGGAATTTTATGCCGATATAAATCGCGCTCAGACAGAATATTTCAGCAAATCGGCGCCGTCCTCCAGCGTTTTGATTACAAACGTGCCGCCCTCGTACACCATATAGCTTCGGGGATTGCCCTCCTTGGGCAGCGATACGCTGCCGTCGTTAAGGCAGTGTATTCCGTCTTTTTCACACGCTTTGAGCACATGGGTGTGACCGTTGATAAGCACATCTCCGTTTTTCAGCGGCGGAAGCGCCTCCGGATTGAAGTGGTGACCGTGGGTTAGGAAAAACGTCCTTCCGTCCACAAAAAGCACAGCATAATCCGCAAGCACCGGAAATTCAAGCACCATCTGGTCAACCTCGGTATCGCAGTTTCCGCGCACGCACAGCAGCTCCTGCTTGATTTCATTCAGCATGGAAATCACCTTTTTGGGTGCGTGTCCATCGGGAAGGTCGTTTCTGGGACCGTGATACAGTATATCACCAAGCAGGCACAGCCTGTCCGCTCCCTCGCGGCGGTAAGCCTCTATCATTTTTTCACAATACAGGGCAGAGCCGTGGATATCCGACGCAAACATCAATTTCATAACCATTCTCCTATGCAATTCCTAATAAGCCGACGATAACATCTGCAGCAAGCGCTGCTGCGCACGCGCTGACCGCGACAGTCAGCAGTCCGCGCTCAAAATACGCCAGCACAAGCGCCACGCAAAAGCCGACTACCGAGGCTATAACCGCGGCGGTGCTGTCGCCGCAGGCAGTGAATACCGCCGGAATAGTCATCGCGCTCAGCACGGCGTACGGCACATAATACAGAAAATCCAGCGCAAGCCGCGACTTTATCTTTTTTCTGAATACAGCCAGCGGCAGCATTCTTATCAAATAGGTAACTACCGCCATGACCGCAACGCTTGCCGTGAGATAGAGGGTACGTTCATCCATTGCCGCCTGCCTCCTCTCCTGCACCGGTGGGGAAGCAAAGCGCCCCTAAGCCTGCCGCAGCAACCGCGCAGATGATAACGGATGTGCCGGAGCCTATCCCCGAAAACAGCGGTACATATCTGAGAACACAGCTCAGCCCGGCAGCAATCAGCGCTACCGCAAGTATGCCGAAGCTCTTTTTTGCCGGAGGTATCACAATAGCGATAAACATTCCGTATATTGCAATTCCCAGTGCCGCCTGCACTGTCCCGGGAAGCACCGCACCCAGCAGCGCACCTGCCGCAGTGCCTGCCGCCCAGAATATATATGGCAGCGTGATAAGCCCGTACATATATCGCGGCGGAATATCCGCCTTTTGCCCCGAAGCCACCGCAAAAATCTCGTCGGTTATTCCAAACGAGCTGATAATACGGTGAAACAGGCTGTACTTCCTGTCAAGCTTCTGCGAAAGCGACAAGCCCATCAGTGCATACCGCATATTGATGACAAGCTGCGCCAACGCCATTTCGACGTAGCCGCCGCAGGCAGAGATTATCTCTATTCCTGCCACCTGACCGGCAGAGGTGAGATTGGTCATAGATATGATTATCGCAACGACAGGCGGAATGCCCATTCCCACCGCGGTTATTCCGAATGTAAACGACACCGACAGATATCCCAGCGCAATAGGAAGTCCGTCGGATACTCCTCTTTTGTAGGTAAGCACCTTATTCTCTTTTGTTTCTGACACTATTATATCCCTTATTTCTCTGTTTTTTTAGTCAATATGCAAGACATAACTATTGATATTGTAGCATAATTCGCTATCATTTTCAATATTATTCACAAAATTTCTCCAAAAGCTTGCAATTTACCGCCTCAATATGGTACAATAAATAGAATAATTCATCACGGAGGAAAACATATGGAAATCAATGCATTGACTATCGTGGCATTTGTGCTGTATGCGCTTATGATTCTCGCGATAGGAATCTATTCGTTCAAGAAATCAAAGAGTATGTCCGACTACTTTATCGGCGGACGTCTGCTTGGACCATGGACGACAGCTATCTCGGCGCAGGCTTCCGACATGAGCGGCTGGCTGCTTATGGGACTGCCCGGCGCTGTACTTGTAAGCGGACTTACAGAATCATGGATAGCCATCGGTCTTTTTATCGGTACATATCTCAACTGGAGATTACTCGCCGCAAGACTGCGCAAGATGTCCTATGCGGCAGGCGACGCCATCACTATCCCCGAATACCTGCAAAAGAGATTCTTTACACAAAGCCCGGTTGTCCGCCTTGTATGCGCAGCCATCATCTCTGTGTTCTTCCTTATCTACACTGCGTCCGCGTTCAGCGCAGGCGCTAAGCTGTTTAACTTCGTTTTCGGAACCCCATACACCCTGTCGCTTACTATCGGCGCGCTTATCATCATCTCCTACACCTTCCTCGGCGGCTTCTTTGCGGTATGCTACACCGACCTTATCCAGGGTATACTGATGTTTGCAGCGCTGGTTGTAGTACCTATCGTTGCGATCTGCAATATTCCCGATATTGCAGCTGCAGGCTTTATAACAACAGACGACGCTAAGCCTATCACCGAATACTATGCAAGCTTTATCCGCAACGCAAACGGCGAGATAGCCTGGACAACGATACTGTCCGGTCTTGCATGGGGTCTTGGTTACTTCGGAATGCCGCATATCTTAGTCAGATTTATGGCGATAAAATCCAGCGATATGATAAAGAAATCGCGTATCATCGCAACCGTTTGGGTTTTTGTTACTCTTGCTGCGGCTGTACTGGTCGGCATTTTGGGAAATATGTGGCTTGGCTCTCATCCCGACCTTATGGCAAAGTTTTCGGAGCTTAAGGATACCGAAAAGATATTCATGTTCCTTTCCTCCTCGCTGCTTCCTGCGCTTATTGCCGGTGTAGTGCTCTCCGCAATACTCGCGGCTATCATGAGTACGGCGGACTCCCAGCTGCTCGTTACTGCCTCTGCTGTTACAAACGATATGTTCGCGCTGTTCAATAAAAAAGCAAGCCAGAAAACAATGATGTGGATAAGCCGCGGAACAGTTATCGGTATCGCTGTTATCGCGTATTTCATCGCGCTTGACCCCAACAGCTCGGTTATGGGACTTGTATCCTATGCATGGGCAGGTCTTGGCGCGGCATTCGGCCCTGCAATGCTGCTTTCGCTGTTCTGGAAACGCATGACCATATCGGGTGCGGTTGCCGGCGCAGTTGTGGGAGGCGCCTCCGTTATCGTTTGGGAAACCATTCCCTTCTTCGGCTACGAGCTTCTTGAGGACGGTGCAAGAAAGGCGCTTACCCTCTCCAGCCAGACAGGTCTGTATTCGCTTATTCCGGCATTCTTCCTTGCCGCTGCCGCAATAATAATCGTATCCCTCATGACAAAGGTTGACAGCAAAAAGGTCGAGGAGCTTTTCGCCAAAGCAAAGGCTGCCGACGTGGACGCTGCCGCAGAAGCAAAGTAATCATCTGCATAGCATAACAAGAGAGGTGCTTCCGTAAATCGGAAGCACCTCAGACTGTCGATAAACCGCCATCTGCGGCGTCAGCGCCGCTACGACAGCCACAAAGGCTAGTCGTAGCAACGCTTCCTAGCATCTGACGATTTCTCGCCAGCCTGCAAAAGTGGCTTTTTCAACAAACCGAGGTGCTTCCGTAAATCGGAAGCACCTCTTTTCTTGTGAATTTGTTGCGCAGTATCAGATAACCGCAAGCTTGTCGTCCTTTACGCCGATGGTAATTGTATCTCCCTGTCTTACCTTGTCGGCAAGTATCTCCGCTGCGATAAGCGTTTCAAGATGGCGCTGCATATATCTCTTAAGCGGACGCGCACCGTATATGGGGTCGTAGCTTGCGTCCACGATATGCGTCTTCGCCTCGTCGCTGAGCACAAGGTCAAGCTGCTTCTCCTTAAGGCGCTTTTTAAGCGACTTTGTCTGAAGGTCGATTATGCCGAAAATCTCCTGCTTGGTAAGCGGCTTATAGAACACTATCTCATCTAGACGGTTGAGGAACTCGGGACGGAAGCTGCGCTTAAGCAGCTCCTCTGCCTGACCTCTTGCCTCCTCCGAAATGTTGCCCTGCTCGTCTATTCCGTCAAGGATATACTGAGAGCCGAGGTTGGATGTCATGATAATGATGGTGTTCTTGAAGTCCACAACTCTGCCCTGACTGTCCGTAACATGACCGTCGTCCAGAACCTGAAGCAGCACGTTGAACACATCCGGATGAGCCTTTTCGACCTCGTCGAACAGCACTACGGAGTACGGCTTTCTGCGGACAGCCTCTGTAAGCTGACCGCCCTCCTCGTAGCCGATATATCCGGGAGGCGCTCCGATAAGACGGGATACGCAGTGCTTCTCCATATATTCGCTCATATCAAGGCGGACGATGTTGTGCTCGTCATCAAACAGAGCCTCGGCAAGCGCCTTTGCAAGCTCGGTTTTTCCGACGCCGGTCGGACCAAGGAACATGAAAGAGCCGAGCGGCTTGTTCGGGTCGTTTATTCCGGCGCGCGAACGCATGATAGCCTCCGTCACGCGGTCAACCGCCTCGTTCTGTCCGATAACGCGCTTGTGAAGAGTACTGCCCAACGCAAGTATCTTCTGCCTTTCGCCCTCGACAAGCTTCTGCACCGGGATACCCGTCCATCTGCCGACGATACGCGCTATCTCGTCCTCGCCGACCTTGTCGCGCAGCAGAGAATCCGCCTTTGCCGCCTCGGCAAGGCTCTCCTCCTTTTCAAGCTCTGCCTGAAGTCCGGGGAGCTTTCCGTACTGCAGCTCCGCAGCCTTGTTGAGGTTGTACTCGCGCTTCGCCTTTTCGATATCCGCATTTGTCTGCTCGATCTCCTTGCGCAGCTCCTGAACCTTTGTTATCGCGGTCTTTTCGTTTTCCCACTTTGCTTTCATCGCGGAGAACTTCTCGCGCATTTCCGCAAGCTCTTTGCGGATATCCTCAAGGTGCTCCTGAGAAAGCTTGTCGGTCTCCTTTTTAAGCGCAGCCTCCTCAATCTCGTGCTGCATGATGCTGCGGCGTATCTCGTCAAGCTCTGTCGGCATACTGTCCATCTCTGTCCTTATCATCGCGCACGCCTCGTCTATGAGGTCGATAGCCTTATCCGGCAGAAATCTGTCCGTGATATACCTGTTGGACAGCGTAGCCGCAGCGATTATCGCGTTGTCCTGAATTTTTACGCCGTGGAATACCTCGTATCTCTCCTTAAGTCCGCGCAGGATAGAAATAGTGTCCTCGACAGTAGGCTCGTCTACCAGCACGGTCTGGAAGCGCCTTTCAAGCGCCGGGTCCTTTTCGATGTACTGCGTATATTCGTCAAGCGTAGTCGCACCGATGCAGTGCAGCTCGCCCCTTGCAAGCATGGGCTTTAAGATGTTTCCTGCGTCCATTGCGCCGTCCGTCTTGCCTGCACCGACGATAAGATGAAGCTCATCAATGAAAAGCAGTATCCTGCCCTCGCTCTTCTTGACCTCCTGAAGCACCGCCTTAAGGCGCTCCTCGAACTCTCCGCGATACTTCGCGCCTGCGATAAGGCTGCCCATATCCAGAGAGAACAGCTTTACATCGCGCAGGTTTGCCGGCACATCGCCGCGCACTATTCTCAGCGCAAGACCCTCTGCAATGGCGGTTTTACCTACGCCCGGCTCGCCGATAAGGCAGGGGTTGTTCTTGCTTTTGCGCGAGAGTATACGGATAACGTTGCGAATCTCGCTGTCGCGTCCGATAACAGGGTCAAGCTTATTCTGCCGCGCAAGCTCCACCAAGTCCTGTCCGTACTTCTTAAGCACATCGTAGGTGTCCTCGGGATTTTGAGAGGTCACCCTCGCGCTGCCGCGGATATCCGAAAGCGCCTTAAGCAGCTTGTCCTTGTCTATGCCGAAGCTCTTGCAGATTCCCTTAACGCCGCTGTCAGCCTTTTCGATAAGTGCGATAAACAGATGCTCTACACTGACGTACTCGTCTTTCATGCGCTCTGCCTGAGCCTCCGCCTCGGCAAGCGCCTTGTCAAGGTCGGGAGAAACATAGATTTTTCCTGCTTCTCTGCCGCTGCCCGAAACGCGCGAAAGACCCTCGACAAACTTGAGCGCCGCCTGCTCGACCGCTGCTGCGTCGATATTCATGCGCGTAAGTATCTGCGGAACAAGCCCGTTTTCCTGCGACAGCAGCGCATACAGCAGATGAACCTGCTCAACGCAGTTGTTCTGATAGCTGACCGACAGGTCCTGTGCGGACTGTATCGCCTCTAATGATTTTTGAGTGAATTTGTTGGGATTCATGATATGCTCCTCCTTTGTCAGATGATTACCTTCTGCTTGGTTATCGATGAAACATAACTGTGCTCTGCGGCTTTTGCTGCGGTGTCGCAGTCCGGGAGATATGAAAAATACTGCTTCATCGCCGCGTCAAACATCGCCATATAGTCTGCGACCGCCCTGCCGAGATTTTCGTCGCCTATGTCCTTTTCGGGCATATTAAGCGTTCTCGTGAACTTTCCGCTGTCAATAGTATACACAATATCCTGCGACAGCTTGGATGAGATATACTGCTGCTCCAGCGCAGCCCAGCAGCTGAAAAAGCCCATCAGGTCGTTGATAAGCTGCTCGTTCTGCGTGCGGAACGATACCCTTAGCTCGCCTGCCTTTTTTCCGCCGCGGCTGAATATCTCGACAGAATACCTTACGGTAGGCTTGTATCGGTATTTCAGCGCCGTTCGGCAGGAAAGCGTACCGGCACTGGGCTGCTCGAGATAATAAAATCCGTCGTTCATCGCGCGCTGCATGGCAGACAAAATCTCGCTGAGCCTCATTTCCGGAGTAGTGTATGCCACTCGCTCGGCAAGTATACGGTTTATCATAGCGGAACGGCTTAGCCCGGCGGCACCGGCAAGGTTATCAACCGCGTCCACTACATCATCCGATAACACAAGACTGTAAATGCTCTTCTTCAACCCATCACTTCCCTTCTGTTAATAATCGTACCACAAAATTATTAATTTGTCAAGCATTTTTATTAATTTTTCTTGCAAGTTTCAATAATTTCCATTTATTCCTGACTTTTGACATATTGCTCATAAATGACAGCGAATTTACTAATAATTTTGTATCGCATAAAGTTGCACCATGGCGAAAAATGTGATATACTATAAGAGTATGCAAACATGAGCATTTTCACGCAAATCAGATGATATGAGCATTGCCCAAGCCGCAGGTTCTGCCGCCGCAGGCAGCTATGCACGGGCTTATGTGTTGATGCCATGCACTCGTTAACGCAACATTAATACCGAAAGGATAATATATGATAAAAGAGAACCAGAAGCTGCTTAACAGGCTGAATGTTTTCAGCGACGTAGCAATTTCTTTTCTTGCCATTGTTATATCCTATCTGTTTGTATTCAGGCTGCTGGAATTCGAGAAAAACTATCCGCTGACCGACTATCTCAAGCTGCTGGTCTTCTTCATCCCGATACAGCTGCTTACCTATGGCTGTCTTGGTCTGTACGACTCATTCCGCACCAGCACGCTGGGCAAGGAGATAAGCAAGATATTTCAGGCATTCCTGATAGACGGCGTGACGCTTATCGCAGTTCTGTATGTGATAAAGATAATCAATTTCTCGCGCTGGACGCTGGCATTGTTCCTGCTGCTGGATATGCTGCTTATCGCCATAAAAAGGGTGATACTCAGGCAGTCGCTCAAGCATTTCAGAAGCAGCGGCTATAACAAAAAGCACGTTGTGATAATCGGCGGAGGCGATACCGCCGCGCACTATCTGCGTACCATCAGGCGCGAAAAGCATATGGGCTTTGAGTGCTCGGGATATGTATCGGATAGCGATACCTTAGACGCGCAGCGTCTGGGCGGCTATGACGATATCCTGCGTATACTGGACGGTCACAGCTACAGCGAGGTGGTGTGCGCTCTCGACTCCGATGATATGAGGTATCTCGACTGCGCCGTAGAAGCCTGCGAACAGACAGGAACAAAAATCTCCGTAATACCTGCCATATACAAATATATGTCGGCTACCCCCGCTATCGATATGGTCGGCGATATCCCCGTGATGAATATACGGCGCATACCTCTGGACAATGTCGGCAACGCCTTTATGAAACGTGCCATGGATATCATCGGTTCGCTGATACTGCTGGTGCTGACAGCACCGATAATGCTTGTATCGGCAATAATCATCAAGCTGACGATGGGCGGAAAGGTCATCTTCCGACAGCAGCGCGTGGGGCTTAACAAACAGCTATTCACCATGTATAAGCTCAAATCAATGAAGGACAACCTCACCTCCGACACTGCTTGGAGCACCGATAACGACCCGAGGAAAACCCGTTTCGGCTCGTTTATACGCAAATTCTCCATTGATGAGCTCCCTCAGCTTTTCAACGTGCTGAAAGGAGATATGAGCCTTGTAGGTCCGCGCCCGGAGATACCGTTTCATGTTGACAACTTCAAGCAAAGCATCCCCATGTACATGATAAAGCATCAGGTAAAGCCCGGAATGACCGGATTGGCTCAGGTAAACGGCTTCCGCGGAGATACCTCGATAAAGCGGCGCATTGAATACGACATAGAGTACATAGAAAACTGGAATATATTTCTGGATATTTCTATACTGATAAGAACAGTGTTCAGCGGCTTCATCAACAAAGAGAAGATAAAGAAAAACATTACTAAACCGGAGAAGTATTTAATGATTAACAAAAAAGAAAAACCGGATTATCTTGCGCTGGCAATATTCCTGCCGTCAATAATCGCGCTTGCGATAATCCCCGTGATACTCAAGATAACCGCCCTTGTAACCAAGGATATCGAAACTTACAGACTTTTCGGCGGCAGCTTTGACAGTACAGCCGGAGTTTTCTATCTGACCGATATGTCAAACATCGGAAAGGCTTCGGCAATATGCATTATAGCTATAATAATGCTTGCAGTCGCGCTTATCTGCTGCTGGTATGTCTTTCGCAATGCCGAAAAGCGTATGTTCATCTATACCGGTCTGTCCGTTGTGTTCGTATTAATGTCGTTTATGTCGGCGATGGGCTCCGACTTCAGGCAGGTAGCTTTCAACGGCGTGTACGGCAGGATGGAGGGCTTCTATGTAACGGCAAGCTATTTCGTGATGTTCCTGTTTACGATGTATGCGTTCAGGAAAACACAGAACTTCAAGTATGTAGTGATCGCTCTGTCGATATGCACCGCAATAAACTTCATCATCGGCATATGCCAGTACACCGGCAACAACCTGCTTCTCAGCGACTGGTTCCGCGCAATAGTCACCGACGGAAAGTACCGGGATATGGTCAGCTTCAATATTGACGCCGCCTCCGAAAAGGGCAGGATGTACGGCGCCCTGTACCACTACAACTATGTCGGAAGCTTTATGGGACTTATCATTCCGATGTTCGCAGTGCTTGCGATAAGCGGAAAAACTATCCTGCAAAAGCTGCTGTACTCCGTAATCACAGCGGCGGCGCTGTTTATGCTTCTGGCAAGTACTGCGAGAAGCGGACTTGTTGCCATCGCCGTAAGCGCGGTGTTGGGTCTTGTCGTGTTCGCCAGAGTTCTTATCCGCCATTGGAAAGCCACCGTGTCCGTTGCCGCAGCAGGCGTTGTTCTTGTCGTCGGCGCCAACTTCGCGCTTGATAACGCACTGTTCAGCCGTATACCGTCGCTGTTCAGGGATGTATACGCATTTATCGCTCCGGCAGAGCAGACCGACCTGTTCGATACCCTGCCCGTCCGCGATATCATACACAACACCGACGGAAGCGTTACCTTCAAAACGCAGACCGATGAAATCAATATCAGGTTCGACGCCGATATGCTGGAGTACAAATTCACCGACAAAAACGGCGATAAGCTTACTCTCAGATACGACGAGAACAACCTAATCTCAATCGCAAACAAGGGCTTTGAGGGAGTAAACTTCGAGTTTGCCTCCTCCGACAACAATCCCAATTACAACGACTCCTTCTTCATGTGGTTCACAGGAAGCGACAAAAAGGCGCTTATCTTCTCGCTGTTCAACGAAAAGCAGATACACATGATCCATCCCGATATAGGCGACCGAATCACACCGCAAAACGCGGAAGCTATCGGCTTTAAGGGAAAAGAGCTGCTCGGCTCGTCGCGCGGCTATATCTGGTCAAGAACCATTCCGCTGCTTAAGAACTGTATGCTTACCGGTTATGGACCGGATACCTTTGCATATGTATTCCCCCAGAACGACTATCTTGCAAAATACTATGCGTATGACGAGGGCTTCTATTTGACCGTTGATAAGCCGCATAACCTGTATTTGCAGATATTCTTTTCCAACGGACTTATCGCCCTTATCGCTTTTGTCGCAATATGCGCGCTGTACCTTATCGACAGCCTGCGGCTTTATGCGCTTAAGGACAAGTACCGCCCCGAACAGTTCTATGGCATTTCCGTTATGCTGGGAATCGTCGGCTATCTTGCGGCAGTAATGTTCAACGACTCGGTTGTCAGCGTTGCGCCCGTTTTCTGGATAATGCTGGGCATCGGCACTGCACTGAACGCAATCAACCGCCGCACGGATAAAAGCCTTGCCGGCGTCGCTCAGGATACTACGGGCGTGCGCGTAAGCAAGCGCAGGCAGAAAGCAAATCAGGAAGAGGACGAAAAGGCAGCCAGACTTGCCGCAGTACTCGGCGCAAAGCGCGACGCTGCCGCTGCCGCCGCCAACATCATGAATTCGCTGGACGAGGCTGAAATATCCCGTATTGCAAAGGAGCTTTCCGAGCATCCCGATAAAGCATCGGAAATCGCCTCGGCGCTTGCCCAAACCAACTCCAATGCTGTTGCGGCAGCCGCCGATGAAGCGCCCTCTCCCACGACAGCGCCCGAAACTGCCGCCGCGCCCGAAGCGGTCAGCGTACCCGCACCTGCCGATGAAGACGACAGCGGCGACCCCTCTGCGCTGTTCAAAAAGATCATCGACGATAAGAAGCGCGCCAAGGAAGCCGGAAAGTCGGAGGTGGATTTTTCCAGAGAGGACGCACAGGAGCTTTACAGAATGGTTCATAAATTCACGGGTAACTACGCTAAAAACAAGGAAGACGACAATGATAAAGGCTGATTTTCATGTCCACACAAGCTTTTCAACCGACAGTGAGGAGCTAATGGAAAACGCGGTAAATTCCGCCATAGCCGCAGGACTGGATATTCTTTGCATAACAGAGCATATGGATATCGACTTCCCTACGGGAGAATTTATGGTGGATACCGCCGCATACCACAAAGAGCTGTACAGACTTAAGGAAAAATACAGCGGCAGGATAGAGCTTCTGTATGGAATTGAGCTGGGGCTTATGGACTACCTTGCGCCGAAGCTGCACGAATACATTGCCGGCGAGCCGTTTGATTTCATAATAGGCTCTTCACATCTGGTTGACGGAATGGACCCCTACGAGCCCGAATTCTTCGGCAAATACGGCGACCACAACGGAATACTCCGCTATTTTGAAAGCATACTTGCCAATATCTCGGCGTATGACGGCTTTGATGTCTACGGACATCTGGATTACGCCGTAAGGTACTCCGGTGCAAAAAGCTACGACCCCTCCGAGTACAGTGATATAACGGACGAGATACTGAAAAAGCTTATCACAATGGACAAGGGCATAGAGCTTAACACGGCAGGACTGAAATACGGGCTCGGCTGGGCGCATCCGCATCCGCAGGTGCTTAAGCGCTATAAGGAGCTTGGCGGAGAGGTGATCACCGTAGGCTCCGACGCACATTGCGGCAGACATATCGCATACGATTTTGACAAGGCAGAGGATATACTCAAAGGTGCAGGCTTCCGATACTACACAATATTCCGAAACCGAAAAAGAGAATTTATCAAACTTTAATCACAGCCCGGGAAATAGCTTCCCGGGCTCAGGCTGTCGATAAACCCTCATCTGCGTTGTCACTGCGGCAAACGACAGGCACAAA
>JBJESD010000028.1:0-4540 GCA_051882595.1 Oscillospiraceae bacterium
TGTTATTCGTGCATCTGCACCTTTCTCGCCAGCCTGATAAATAACTTTTTCGACAAGCATACTGCCCGACTATTTGCATAATCGGGCAGTATATTACTATTTAAGGTTTCTGCGCTTGGACTGACACAGCTCGGTAATGAATTTTTTGTCAAGCTCCGTCAGCTTATATCCGTTTTTATATATCAGCACGTCCCTGTATATCTTGGTGTTGCTTTCGCATACGCGCTGTACAAGGTCGTACTTTTTCAGGATGTCGTCGGGCGTGGGAGACACCCACATAAAGGTACGGTGGTTTTTTGAAAGCAGGTCGAACTGGCTTGCGCGCTCAAAGATATATATGCTCTGCTTTGTATTTTCGGGAAGCTCCTCCTTGACCACCTTCGCCATAGACAGCGACGGGACATACGGGTCGGCGTGAGCGATCTTTATATAGTCCGCGAGGTCGTCAAAGGTGATGCTTTCCTTTTGCGACAGCGGATTATCCCTGCTCATGATGAGCCGATAGGAGAACTCCGCGACTATCTCATATGTCAGCTCCTTTTCCTCCAGCATTGCTTTGAAGTATTTGTCGTGGTTTTCGGCATAGCGGATTATACCCAGCTTGTAGCCGGAGTTGAGTATATTGCTTATGGTGCGCTGTGAGTTTGTTTCCTTATAGAATATTTCCGCCTGCGCGTCGGGAATGGATTTTGTAAACTCGGCGAAAGCCTCGGAGATATAGCAGGCTCTGGGCACCGAAATGGAGAACTTCTGCTTTTTGGCGCCGCCGGTTTTATATATCATATCCACCTGCTCTATGTGGTTGAGTATCTCTCTTGCATAGCCGATGAACTCCTCGCCTTCGGGAGTAAGCACCATACCCTTTGTGGTGCGGTCGAAAATTCTGATGCCTATTTCTGCTTCAAGCTCCTTTATCGAGCGGCTGAGGTTAGGCTGTGCGAGAATCAGGTTCTGCGCTGCTTTGTTGAGTGAGCCGACTCTGGCGACCTCCACAGCGTATTTCATGTGAAGTATATTCATAATGCCCTGCCTTTCGCGTACTTGTATATCATATTTCCTTTGCCATAAATAGGACGTGTTCACATTCGGAAAACCCGTTTTTGCGGTAAAAATCCGGCGCCGGCGCATATTTGTTTGTGGACAGGGTAATGCCTGCAAGCCCTTTACCCTTGATGTATTGCTCCACCTGCTTCAGAAGAAGAGAGCCGCAGCCCTTTCTCTGCAAATCCGGCTTTATGAACATCTCCTCGACAAAAACCTCGCTGTTGTTCCACCATACCTTTTCGTGTGCGAATATCGCGCCGATTATTTCGTTGTTATCATACCCGACGAAGCCCACGAATTTTTGCATATTGAAAAAATCCGACAGGTATTCCTCTGCTGTTTGCTTGCTCCAGCGGCACTGCCACAGCTCGTTGTTGTAGACGCTGCAAAGAATATCGGCGCACGCCGGAATGTCTGCTCTCTCCATTTTTCTGATGACCATTTCTGCAAATTCCTCCTGAGCGGATGATGGTTAATAAGGGAATTATATACACATAATTATAGCATCGCGTCATGCAAAAGTCAATATTGCAGATAATGAAAAAGGCGCTCCCAACAACAGCGTCAGAAGCGCCTTTTTCGGCATCATTTATAAAACTATCAACTTGTCGAACAAGTCGGTTTTTCAGGCGATTTTATGACAGACTGATATCTCAAAGCCCCTCACGGAAGCAGTCCGCGGTAAGGCTTACGCGCTCTGCATTTTCGCACAGCACCTCAAGCGTGGTCATAAGCCAGCTGCCTATCTCGCCTATATTTTGGCCTGCGCTGATATTGTCGCCGACCTTCAGCGAGCAATTCTCAACCTCGTGATACATGGTTATAAAGCCGTCCGTTTGCTTTACTGCAACGCAAACGCCGTTTTCGTACTTGATTTCGCCAATGAATATGATTTCGCCGTCGTATGCCGCGTTTATCGCGGTGCCTTGTGCGGCTTCGAATGTAAGGTACAGATCGTCATCTCCTGCGGTCAATGCTGCTGTATTTTCTTCCGAAACGGGTCTGCTAAGACCGGATGGCGAATCGGGCAGCACTGCGCCCTTAAGTGCGCAGCGAACCGCATACCATACCGAATCGGTCGAGTACACATACATACTGCCGAATATTGTGCTTAGCGGATCAATACACTCTTTTCCCAAGTATATCTCGAAGTGCAGGTGAGGACCGGTGCTCCAGCCTGTCGAGCCGACATCCGCGATATGCTGACCTGCCGCAACGCTCTCGCCGTCGGAAACGAGTATCCTGTCCGTATTGGCGTATATGGTGAAGCCTCCCCTGCCGTGGCTTATCATCACGGCATTGCCGTAGGTGCTAAGACCGTTCTCGCTTATGATATATGCTGTGCCGTCTGCCGCGGCATATATGGGTGAACCCTTGTCGGCGGCGATGTCGATTCCGTTATGCTGTCCGCCGCGCCATTCGTCGTAGCCGTGGTATGTGGTCACGAACATAGGTCCGTCGATAACTGATACAAAATCGGGCAGGGAGTATTCAACGTCACGTTTCTCAGATAATGCCTGACTAAGCTCTTCTGTCATTATCTGCTCTATTTTCAGCTTGGTAATTTCATCAATGAGCTCTGCTTCTTCAGCCTTAATATTTTTGTCCTCCGTATAGAAATCGCCGTACAGCATGGTATTTGCAGCGGCGGCAAGGGGACTGTCGGAGCCCTGCTCAAACGCGCCTACTGCGCAGGGATAAAGCGTATGTCCGTCTGCGCGGTAGACTACATAATCACCCATATCAACAAACTCAAGCCATACAAGGTCGCCTGCCGTTTGGTAGGTTCCGCTTTCGGCGGCGTCGGTCTCGGTGAGGTTTTCGTAGGTAAAGGTTCCGTCGCTGTTAAGGTGAAGCTGCGGCGCAGCGGACTGCGTGTCAGAGTCGGGATAGCAGTCGTCGCGCACTGCGCCGTCGTCAGTGTCATATAAGCTGAACAGAACAACATCCTTGCTTACGGGTTTATTGAACGGATAGTATTGCGATTTTGTTTCCATCGGCTCCTGTGTTACCTCGTCATCCGTAATACGGATAAGCTCGATATACTGCATATCGTAGGCGGGAAGTAAGTCTATATCGGTAGGCGAGTGGCGGATATACACAAACTCATCGGTATCTCCGATATATGCGGCGGATTGTGAGATCGGTCTGTAACGCGAGTTGTCGGTGATTCCTTTCAGGTTATTGTAGCGCAGGAAGTCGGAATTCTCAAAACCGGGAATACGCTCTAAGGTCAGGTCGTCGGAGTTTAGTGTATAGTATTCCGTTATGCTGCTGTTTTTGTCTTGCTGTGTATATTGTACGGAAATGCACGGCTTTGCCGATTCCGAGGCGAAAAAGCTTACGCCGTTCCAGCCGCCGTCGCGCATAAAGTTCTCGGGGAAGCCCTCTATCGCCAGCTCCAGAGAGTCGTACACATCAGCGGCAAGGGTGATCTGCTGTGCGTCCATGTCATAGACATAAACTCCGCCGACGCCCTCGGTGAAGATCGCGGTGCTGTCGTCCGCATATATCATCTCGGGGAATTCCGAGCCGAAAATTATATCCTCGACAGCGCTCTGCGTCATAAGCACCAGCGGAATTTTGTCGGGAAATTCTATGTCGTCAGACTGCTCCGGCTTGTCGGGCAGCGGCTCGGAAACGGACGTGTTTTCTCCTGCGGCATTGCTCCGGTCGATAAGATCGACTCCTTTTTTTCGATCGGTTTCAGTCAGCCTTGATATTCCGAAGCACAGCGCCGCCACTGCGGCAACCGATACAATAGGAACGGCAACGCTGCGTATCCTGTGCGAGGATGTGCGCTGCAGCCTGTCTGCGTTAGCAGCCTCTTCGATATACTTATCGTTTATCATATCAAGCGCATTGTTAAGTTTTTTCATATGCTGTAACCCTCCTTTTTGAGGTATTCGCGCAGCTTTTTAAGCGTTCGCGAAAGTCTGGATTTGACCATGCTTTCCCCTGCATTAAGTCTTTTTGCTATTTCCGCTATGCTTTCACCGAACCAGAAGCGGCGCACGAATATCACGCGCGTGTTGTAGTCGCTTGCCGCAAGGAATTGATTAAGCAGCTCGGCGAGGGTGCTTTCGCTCAGCCTGTCCTCGGCGCAGCCGGAAGCGGCAAGGCACTCCTCAAGCTCCTCTATCGGAAGAGGATTGCCCCGTTTTGCGGCGGTATTGTAGTCATACCTGTCGATTGCGAGCCGCCTTGCGATTTTGCACATATACGCGCAAAACCGCTGCGGCTTGTTGGGCGGAATACTGTTCCATGCCTTAAGGCAGGCTTCGTTTTCGCACTCCTCTGCGTCCTGCTTGTTGCGCAGGATGTTGTATGCAATGCTTTGAAGCAGACGGCCGTAGGCGGCTTTGGTTTCGGAGATTGCGGTTTCATCGCGGTCAAAAAATAGCTTTATTATCTCGTTATCTGTCATATGTTTTCCCCCTTCGTCAGCGATCGGGGTATCGCTGAGGCTGTGCACCGCAAGCGCTGTACATGGCGG
>JBJESD010000029.1:0-19502 GCA_051882595.1 Oscillospiraceae bacterium
ATTTTTGGAGTTGTTCTTCAATTTTTATTGTCACCTATCTATTGTATCATAACATCGGCTCAATGCAGTTCTTGCCTTATAATTCACTGTGAAATCTGTTCCGCCGGTTTGCCAATAATTGAAATTGCGAAAGTTTTTGACAAACTACTTGCAAAAATCCTGCAAAAGGTGTATTATATGTATAGTGATATAATTTCAGCTTAGTAAAACACGAAAGAGGTATAAAGCATGAAGGAAGATCTGCTTATCCGGATTTCCGATATGATGCCGGAGTTTTCAAAGGGACAAAAACTGATTGCAAACTATATTCTTGAACACTACGAGAAAGCCGCATATATGACTGCGCTTAAGCTCGGAAATACCGTAAATGTAAGCGAATCCACCGTTGTCCGCTTTGCAAACAGGCTAGGCTACGAGGGCTATCCTCAGCTTCAGCGGTCACTGCAGAGCCATATCAAGAACCGCCTGACTTCCATACAGCGCATGGATGTAACCAGAAGCAGGATAGGCACGCTTGATAATCCTGTCGGCGGAGTGCTTAATCAGGATATTGACAAAATTCGCAGAACTATCGAAGCGGTAAGCTCGGAGCATTTTGAGAGGGCGGTAAATATAATCTGCTCTGCAAAGGCAATCTATCTTCAGGGTGCAATGAGCTCGGGAATTCTTGCAAACTTTATGCACTACTATCTTCGCCTTATCTTTGATAACGTAAGCCATATCGGCGCGGTTGCGACCAATGAGCTGTACCAGCAGATGGTTCATATCGGCGAGGGAGACGTGCTTATTGCGATGTCCTTTCCGCGATATGCAACAAGTACTATCGAAGCGTGCAAGTTTGCAAGCGAATGCGGAGCCAGCATTGTTGCGATTACCGACAGCGACAACTCCCCCTTGGTTCAGTATGCGGACGCTACGCTGTTCGCATATTCGGATATGGTTTCCTTTGTTGACAGCCTCGTTGCGCCAATGAGCCTTATTAATGCGCTTATCGTTGCGCTGTCCGACCGCAATCGGACAAGTGTAGAGGAAAACTTCCGCAGGCTGGAGCAGCTATGGGCTCACACCGAGGTATACAAGAAGGATGTATGATGCAGTGATCGTCGGCGGCGGCGCTGCCGGTATGATGTGCGCGATTACAGCGGCGCGCATGGGCGGCTGCGTTGCAATAGTCGAAAAGAATGACCGTATGGGCAAAAAGCTCGCCATTACCGGAAAGGGCAGGTGCAATATCTGCAACAACTCCGATAACGAAACCATAATGAATAACATACCGCGGAATGCACGCTTTTTGTACAGCGTGCTTTCTCAGTTTACGGCGCAGGATGTGATGGACTTTTTCGAGGGGCTTGGCGTTGCGCTGAAAACCGAGCGCGGAAACCGCGTATTTCCGGTGTCCGATAAGGCTGCCGACGTAGTCAATGCAATGCGAGAGGAGCTTCGCAGGCTCGGCGTACCGCATATTCATACCGACTGCACCTCGCTTGTTGTTGATGGCGGAATATGCAGGGGCGTAAAGGCAGGCGGAAGGCTGATTGAAGCAAAGGCTGTCGTTCTTGCGACGGGCGGAAAATCCTATCCCCTGACAGGCTCGGACGGAAGCGGCTATGAGCTTGCGCGGCAGGCAGGGCACACCATAATTCCGACAGAGCCGTCGCTTTCCGCAATGGAAACAGCACAGAGCTGGACGCGGCTTGCAGAGGGGCTTACTCTTCGCAACATCTCTATGAAGCTGCTGGACAGGGGCAAATGCATTTATGATGACTTCGGAGAGCTTTCTTTCATGAGATACGGCATTTCCGGACCGACTGTATTGAGCGCGTCGGCGCACATTCCGAAAATGGAGAGGGGACGGTATTCCGTTGTAATCGACCTTAAGCCGGCGCTGAGCCCTAAGCAGCTTGACAGCCGCATACTCAGGGACTTTGCGCAACGCAAGGGAATGAGGTTCGGCGACAGCCTGAGAGGACTGCTTCCGCAGCAGCTGGTTCAGCCGATAATCGAGCTTTCCGGGATCTCACCCGACAAGAAGGTGGACGAGGTGTCAAAGGCGGAGCGCATGGCGCTTTGCACGCTGCTGAAAGAACTCAGGCTGGATATCGACCGTTTCAGACCGATAGAAGAGGCGATAATCACACGCGGCGGAGTCAGCGTCAAGGAGATCAACCCGAAAACCATGGAGTCAAAGCTGTGCGGACGCGTATTCTTTGCAGGAGAGATGATCGACTGCGACGCATACACGGGCGGTTTTAATCTGCAAATCGCTTTTTCGACAGGCTATGCGGCAGGAATGGCGCTTTTGCAGAGCTGAAAAAGCACCGAAATACCTGTTTTTTACAGCAAAATCAACTAAAAGCACTGTTTTGTTTAGTGATAATCGTGAAAAATCAGTGAAATAGAAAAAAAGTTCTTGCATTTTGAAATTGTTTATGTTATAATAAACTGTGATAGGTTGTAATGGGTGAATTGTACCCTGTTGCACTTTTCAGCAAAAACATGGTGCGGCGTCTTTCGCGCCGTTTCGGGAGAAGATTATGGACTCGACTTATGTTTCGGTCGCTATTGACGGGCCTGTCGGTGCAGGCAAAAGCAGCATCGCACGTTCCGCGGCGAAAAAACTGGGCTATATCTATGTGGATACCGGCGCATTATACAGGGCTGTCGGTCTTTACTGCTTCAGAAATTCCGTTGATATGTCAAGCCATTCAGCAATTTCCGCTTCCCTAGACGGTATTCATCCCGAAATACGCCTTATAGACGGTACGCAGCATATTTACCTCAATGGGGAGGATGTGTCGGAGGAGATACGGCTTCCCGAGATATCTATGGCGGCGTCTGCCGTTTCCGCTGTACCTGCTGTGCGTGAAGCGCTGCTGGATCTTCAGAGGG
Organism: Oscillospiraceae bacterium; assembly: GCA_051882595.1. GTDB lineage: Bacteria > Bacillota > Clostridia > Oscillospirales > Ruminococcaceae > CAG-115. Next base: position 2,890 of record JBJESD010000029.1, read on the forward strand.
ATATGGCAAAGACCAATAACGTCATAATGGACGGCAGGGATATCGGTACCGTTGTTCTTCCGGACGCTACTGTCAAGATTTTTCTCACCGCTGCGCCGGAGATACGCGCCAAGCGCCGCTATGACGAGCTTTGCGCAAAGGGAGTGCAGACCACCTTTGACGAGGTGCTTGCCGACCTCAACACCCGTGACTACAATGATTCGCACCGCGAAGCCGCACCGCTTAAGCGTGCCGACGACGCAGTGCTGGCAGATACCTCGGCTCTCGATTTCGGGCAGTCCTGCGATTTGATCTGCAATATAATAAAGGAGCGGCTGTAAATGTTTTATGCGTTTCTCCGCAACTGCGCCAGACTGTTTTATTATATAGTATATCGTATAACTGTTATCGGCGCTGAAAACATCCCTAATGCCAAGGGCGGATATATCATAGCCTCAAACCACGTGTCAAACAACGATCCGCCTGTTGTGGGTATTACCTTCAAGGGTAAATACACCTTTATGGCAAAGGATGAGCTTTTCCACAAAAATCCCATATTCACATGGCTTATCACGCGGCTTGGCGCTTTTCCGGTAAAGAGGGGCGCTAAGGATGGCGCACAGGCTATCGAGAAGGCTCTTGAAAGCCTGAAAAACGGACGCATTTTCGTCATATTCCCCGAGGGCACACGCTCAAAGGACGGGGAGCTTGGCAGGGCGAAGAGCGGTGTTACGCTTATTGCGGCACAGGCAAAGGCGCCCGTAGTTCCTGTGTTCATCAAATATGGCAGAAAGAAGTTCCGCCGGAACATTCAGATTTCCGTCGGCGAGATGATACCTGCCGAGAAGTTTGATGTCGATATTGAAGACAAAAAGGTCTTAAAGCAGGTAAGCGCGACCATCATGGACGAGATAGCAAAGCTTAAGGAGAATGCCCCCGATGTTGATTGAAACAGCCAAGTGCTCGGGCTTCTGCTTTGGCGTGGAGAGGGCGATACGTCTTACCGAGGACGCTGCGGCAAAATACGGCGAGGTATACACGCTGGGGCCGCTTATCCATAACAGAATAGTTACCGATTCTCTTGAAAAAAAGGGCATTCACATCGCAGAGGACGTGGCGCAGGCGGCGAATAAGCCGCTTGTTATCCGCTCTCACGGCGTCACGGAGGAAACCGAGCGGCAAGCCCGCAGGGTCTGCTCCGAATGTATTGACGCTACCTGCCCCTTTGTCAAGAAGATACACAATATAGTATCAGAGCAGCCGGAGGACGGCGCGCTGATTATTCTTGGTGATAAGAATCACCCAGAGGTCATAGGCATTAAGGGTCATGCACGCTGCAGAGCATTTGTGTGCGCCGACATCGGCGAGATACACAGGCTTTACAGCGAGGGGACGCTTTCTGCGGACGAGGATGTTGCCCTTGTCATTCAGACGACCTTCGACCGCGGCAGCTTTTCGGGATATTCCGAAGATATCAGGAAAAGCTATCACCGTGTTAAAATATACGACACAATATGCAATGCTACCTCTGAGCGCCAGAAAAACGCCGAAGAGCTTGCAAAAAGAGCTGCGCTGATGATTGTAGTCGGGGGAAAAAGCAGCTCTAACACAGGGAAGCTTGCAGAGATATGTGCAAGGCACTGTACGACCGTGTTCGCAGAGAGTGCCGCAGATCTTCCCAAGCAGCTTTTAAAAGGGCTGCGTTCCGATAGCATTATCGGAATTACGGCGGGAGCCTCAACCCCTGCCTACACTATAAAGGAGGTTCATGATAGTATGAACGAAGAAATCAAAAACACCAATAACGAAATTGAGGAGGACTTCGCTGCCTTGCTCGAGCAAGACCAGTCTTTTACAAGATTATATAACGGCAAAAGAGTTAAGGCAACCGTTGTCAGCATCTCCAAGAAGGAGGCTGTTGTAGAGGTAGGCGCTAAGCAGACCGGCTACATAGTTCGCGACGAGCTGACTAATGACCCCAATGCCGAGGTAGCAGATGTTGTTAAGGTCGGCGATGTTATCGACGCTATTGTCATCAAGGTTGATGACTCCGTAGGTACTGCTGCTCTCTCCAAGAAGCGCGTTGACGCAGCTCTCGGCATGGAGAAGATCGCTGCATCCAAGGAAGCCAACGAGACGCTTGAGGGCGTTGTTTCTGCGGCTGTTAAGGGCGGCGTTATCGTTATTGCAAACGGCACACGCGTATTCATCCCTGCTTCTCAGACAGGTATTCCGCGCAGCGGCAAGCTCGAGGAGCTCGTTAAGAAGACTGTACAGTTCAAGGTTATCGAGATCGACGAAAGACGCGGCAGAGTTGTTGGCTCTATCAGACAGGCTAACAAGGAGGTTCGCGACGCAGAGAAGGCTAAGTTCTGGGAGTCTATCGAGGTTGGTCAGAAGTTCGAGGGCGAGGTTCGCTCTATCGAGGACTACGGCGTATTCGTAGATATCGGCGCTGTTGACGGTCTGGTTCGCACATCCGAGCTGACATGGAACAGAGTTGGTCATCCCAAGGATATCGTAAGCATCGGCGACAAGATCACTGTTATCGTAAAGTCCTTCGATCCCGACAAGAAGAGAGTATCTCTCTCCGCTAAGGATCCCGATGAAAATCCGTGGACAAAGTTCGTTGCCGACTACGCTATCGGCGATGTTATCAAGGCTACTATCGTAAGCATCACAGAGTTCGGTGCTTTTGCCCAGATCATCCCCGGTGTTGACGGCCTTATCCACATCTCTCAGATTTCTACCGAGAGAGTGACAAACATCGCAAACGTTCTGGCTGTTGGTCAGGAGGTTGATGTCAAGATCATCGACATCGACACAGAGAAGAGCAGAGTTTCCCTTTCTATCAAGGCGCTGATGGAAGAGGCTGCTCCTGCAGAGGACGCTGACGCTGAGTAATTTCACGGCATAACCAAACATTCAAAAGAGCCTTTGGCATATCTGCCAAAGGCTTCAGTCTGTCGATAAAGGCACATCTGCGTCGTCAGCGGCATAATCAGCAGGCACAGACAGGATGTCTGTGCAGTTGCCCCAAAAGCCCGACAGGACGTCGGGCAACAAAGGGCAACATGGCACAAAGCCTAGCTGATATGCCGCTTCAGAGTAACACGAAGTGTTATTCGTGCATCTGCACCTTTCTCGGCAGTCTGGGAAAGATACTTTTTCGACAAGCTGAGCCTTTGGCATATCTGCCAAAGGCTATTTTATGTGAAAGGAAAAGAAAATGCGCTTTCCGACAAAAGCCGGAAAGCGCACTGTTTGTGATATATCGGGTATCAGAGCAGCTTATTATAAAGCTCGGTGATCTCCTCAACAGAGGTATCTCTGGGGTTGCCGGGACGGCAAGCGTCATCATATGCGGACTGTGCGAGGAAAGCAACATCCTCGGGCTTTACGATAGCCTTGAGGTCGGCAGGGATACCAACATCAGCGGAGAGCTGCTTTACAGCGTCGATAGCTGCCTTTCTGTACTCCTCCTGCGACATGGACTCTGTTCCCTTAACGCCCATAGCCTTTGCGATATCGCGGTACTTTTCACCTGTGCACGGAGCGTTGTATTCCATTACGGTCGGCAGAATGATTGCATTTGCTATGCCGTGAGGTGTATCGTACAGAGCGCCCAGAGGGTGAGCCATCGAGTGAACGATACCAAGACCAACGTTGGAGAAGCCCATGCCTGCGACATACTGACCCAGAGCCATTCCCTCGCGGCCGTCGGGGGTGTTGTCAACTGCGCCCCTGAGTGAGCGTGCGATTATCTCGATAGCCTTGAGGTGGAACATATCGGAAAGCTCCCATGCGCCCTTGGTGATGTAGCCCTCGATAGCGTGAGTGAGAGCGTCCATACCGGTTGCGGCGGTAAGACCCTTGGGCATAGTGCTCATCATGTCGGGATCTACGACAGCAACGATCGGGATATCGTGGGGATCTACGCAAACCATCTTGCGGTCCTTTTCAACGTCTGTGATAACGTAGTTGATTGTAACCTCGGCAGCAGTACCTGCTGTTGTGGGAACGGCGATGATCGGTACGCAGGGCTTTGTTGTCGGAGCAACGCCCTCAAGGCTTCTTACATCGGCGAACTCGGGGTTGTTGATGATAATGCCTACAGCCTTTGCGGTATCCATAGAGGAACCGCCGCCTACAGCGATTATGTAATCTGCGCCGGACTTCTTGAATGCTTCAACGCCGCTCTGAACGTTCTGAATAGTGGGGTTAGGCTTGATGTCGGAGTAGATCTCGTAAGCAAGACCTGCGTTATCAAGAATGTCTGTTACTTTCTTTGTAACACCGAACTTTATAAGGTCGGGGTCGGAGCAGAGGAGAGCCTTTTTAAAGCCTCTGTTCTTTGCCTCGTCGGCGATAGAGGCAATGGCGCCTGCGCCGTGATAGGATGTTTCGTTGAGGATAAAACGATTAGCCATAGTGTTTTACCATTCCTTTCGTTGTATGGATTAATTAAGCCCGAAGGCATTGGTTACGAAAATGTGTTATCAGCGCATTACCTTGCTGTGGATAAGCTCGCTTGCTTCGTTGAGGATAGTCTTAAGCTCCTCGATAGCCTTTACGTTGTCGCCAACGCCGCTGGTAAGACCGTGAAGCTGCTCATTGATGCCCTTGATAGCTTTCTTTATCTCGTTGAGGGTAGCCTCGACCTCGCCTGCCTGCTTGGTGTTCTTGTCGGCAAGGCTGCGGACCTCCTGCGCGATAACGTTGAAGCCTGCGCCGGAAGCGCCTGCTCTCTTTGCTTCGATAGAAGCGTTGAAGCCGATAAGCGTGAGCTGGGTAGAAGCGCTCTCGATAGCCTTTACAATGCTGTCTGTGCTTTCGACTGCTTTTACGGACTTTGCAGTAGCGTTCTCGATGTTTTCAAAAGCAGTGCCCACCGAAGCAATATCCGCGGATACTACATCGATCTGCTTTTGGATAGCGTCAAACTTGGCATTTATCTCCTCGATAGCCATTTCACTTTCGCCGGTTCTCTGCACGGCAATATAACGCTGATAGCCGACCTGCGACAGGGCGTTTGCCATCTGGTACAGGAGATTTGCGGCAGCGTCGATCTGCTTTTTGGGCACGATCTTGATCTTTCTCAGAGCCTCTATGTATTTATCGGGGTCTACTCCAATCTCCTTGGCTATCTGACGGAACTTGTCCTCGTCCGGAGGTTCGGGCAGAACCTGTCCGCCGATAAGCGAGCCGAGGTGCTTTCCGTTAAGCACGATAGGGGCAGCAAAATCAACAAGTCCGCCGTGGCAGTAGTATACCGCAGGCTTTCCTGTCCTGTTGGATTCCTCTCCACCCATAAGGTCGCACTTGTTGCAGCGCTCGCAGCCGATTCTTGATTTCCTTGTATAGTTCATGCAGAAATCGGTTCCGTTACTAAGCTCGGTGACCGAGCCTGTGTCATCGGTTGTAAGGGCTGCCATACCGGTAGCCTGTGCGAACGCATCCTGCAGGTTTTGTAGTGTCTGCTTGTCAATAATATCAAGCAAGGTTATGTTTTCGTTGTTCATAATGCTTGCTCCTTTCCTTCGATTGATACTTCTATTATATCTTAATCCGGCAAATAAATCAAGATTATTTATGTAAAAATCAAATCAGAGAAAGATAATTTTTCGGCTCGTTTTTGGCGATTTTCAACAAAAATTCACTGATGTCAATTTTTGTTGGCTGTTAACAAGCGGCTCCGCAGGACTATAAGAAGCTGATTTTTGTAACATCTGTCTAAAAATAATAATTATTTCTGCTTACTCTTGAAAAAAAGCCGAAAAACAGATATAATAGTATTTAGGCAATAATGCACTGATACCGCAGCCATTTTTATTGCGGATAGAGAAATGATCATCGGGCATACTGCGCACTGCCCTCCCTGAAAGGAATGATACCATGGAGTTTTTAAGCGAGCGCACAGCATTCACTCTGCTGTCCGAAACTGTCGTAAAGGCAGGTGTTTCGCTGTTCAATGCTGTGAAGTACATCTACATGATCGCAGATAAGGATTTTTACAACATAAACATCAAGGATATATTCAAGATTGCACTGAACAACATCACCGAAACCGCCGCACTGTACAATACGGGAATAAAGCTTGACAAGGAGCGCTGCGCGGAGATGAACACTCCCGAGTATGAGCGCGTGCTGTCGCTTATGGTATACTCCTTTGCGGTGCGGCTTCCGGAGCTGAAGAACGTAAAAACGCAGGGAGGATATCTCAACGACCGTCAGATCAAGGTGATATACGACATGGTGATCGCAAAGGGCGCCGGAAACTTTGAAAATGTGATCGCCTATGACTTTGAGGAGGTGCGCCGCATGGTAAAGGCAGGCAAGCCTGTTCCGACCTATGATGCGGAGTGGTACAAGAGCTATATTTACACCTACGTTCCGGCACTGGCTGCTATTTCCAACAAGAATCTTCTGCTTCTGGGAAGCTGCGATATTCTGTTTACGCTGTTTCACAGCTGCCTTGAGGAGGAGCTTACACGAATACTGAACGCCCTTGCGGCAAAAACATGAGGAGGATGAAATGAGCAAAGTAAAAATTACCGCCGATACCGTCTGCGATCTTTCCGAGGAGCTTAAGCAGCGCTATGACATTACTACCATTCCGCTGTATGTAACGCGCGACGGAGTGACGCTTAAGGATGGCGAGGAGATCACGCAGAAAGAGGTTTTCGAGCACTATCGCAAAACAGGAAAGCTGTGCTCCACCGCCGCGCTCAATGTTGACGATTTTTCGCGCTTTTTTCAGGAGCAGCGTAAGTCCTGCGACGAGCTTATTATGATAACGATAAGCTCCGAGTTCTCCAGCTGCTATCAGAATGCGTGCATCGCCGCAGAGGATTTCGAGGGTGTGTATGTTGTGGACTCCAGAAATCTCTCAACGGGAGAGGGGCTTGTCGCTGTTTCTGCGGCGAAGCTTGCGGCTAAGGGCATGTGCGCAGGCGAGATCTGCACAAAGCTGAATCAAGATATCATTCCCAATGTGGACGCAAGCTTCTTTGTGGCGAACGTCGAGTATCTTCACAAGGGCGGACGGTGCTCTTCCATTGCGGCGCTGGGAGCAAACCTGCTTAAGCTTAAGCCTTGCATTGACGTCATCGACGGCAAAATGAAGGTAACAAAAAAATACCGCGGCGCTATGGATAAATGTATGCGCGAGTATGTAAAGGACAGGCTTACTCAGGTAAGCGGCGTTGACGAGGAGCTTATCTTTGTCACCCACACCGCCTCTGCTGAGTTTGCGCAGCTTACCGCAGAGGAGATAAAAAAGTACCGCAGCTTCAACGAGATCGCTGTAACCGACGCCGGCTGCACGGTAGCGTGCCACTGCGGCGAGGACACTCTCGGCATTTTGTTCATCCGCAGGTAACAGTACAAGCATATCTGCATATAATTCATCGGAAAGAGGTGTTTTATATGCAGCATATTCACAGGTACTCATACATGGCGTCGGACAGACCTGCGCTTATCGGCATTGTCCGCGGAGGTGCAGGCAATGAAAATGTGCACGGCACGGCTTCTGTATTCTGGCTGCCGGACGCATTTTATTTTGAAATACAGATGTATGGTCTGCCAAAATCAGAGATTTTCGGACTTCATATTCACGATGGCTTAGTTTGCGGCTCGGAGGATGGCTTTGCCGCTGCCGGGGGACATTTCAGCGTCTGTCCGGACGGTACATGGTGCAATCGCCATCCATACCATGCCGGCGATCTTCCGCCGGTGTTTTCGGATGAAAACGGGGAGGCTGTGTTTGCGGTATACATAGATAAAGCGACTGTTTCGGAGATTTCGGGCAAGCCGATAGTGCTTCACGGGGGGCTTGACGATTTCAGCACTCAGCCGTCGGGAAATTCGGGGATGCGCATAGCCTGCGGCATTCTTGCGGAGAACCTGTAACCTTTCGGGAATTTCAGCGGAGCGCAAAGCTCTGTCAAAAATCAAGGAGAATAAATCAATGGCAAGTGAAATCAGAAATGCCGCTCTTTGGGAGAGCGGCGCAAGAAAAATCGAATGGGTAAAGCGCAATATGCCGCTGCTGCGCGGCATTGAACAGGAGTTCGCCGCCGAAAAGCCGTTTTCCGGGCTTCGTGTTGCGCTCTCCGTGCATCTTGAGGCTAAGACTGCGTATCTATGCAAGGTGCTTGCGGCAGGCGGCGCGGAGATGTATATCACGGGCAGCAATCCCCTCTCGACGCAGGACGACGTTGCGGCGGCGCTGGTACACGACGGACTTAACGTATTCGCGTGGTATGACGCGACGGAGGAGGAGTATCACCGCCACATCTCCATGGTGATTGACGCACATCCCAACGTCATTATTGATGACGGCGGCGACCTTGTAAACCTCATCCATAACGAGCGCCCCGAGCTTATCCCGGAGGTCATCGGCGGCTGTGAGGAAACAACCACCGGCATTATCCGCCTGCTGGCTATGGATAAGGCAGGTGCGCTTAAATTCCCCATGGTGCTGGTAAATGACGCGGACTGCAAGCATCTGTTCGACAACCGCTACGGCACGGGTCAGTCGGTATGGGACGGCATAAACCGCACAACAAACCTCATTGTTGCCGGAAAGAATGTCGTTGTCGCAGGCTACGGCTGGTGCGGCAAGGGCGTTGCGATGCGCGCGAAGGGTCTTGGCGCAGAGGTCATTGTTACGGAGATAAATCCCATCAAGGCTATGGAGGCGGTGATGGACGGCTTCAAGGTTATGCCCATGCGCGAGGCTGCAAAGGTCGGCGACTTTTTCGTTACCGTGACAGGCTGCGCGGATGTAATAGGCGAGGAAGCTTTCCTGAACATGAAGGACGGCGCGATTTGCTGCAACGCAGGTCATTTCGACGTTGAGGTAAACATGGCGAAGCTGCGCGAGATAGCCACCGACAGCTATCAGGCAAGAAACAACATAATGGGATACAGGCTGCCTAACGGCAAAACGGTATTCATCATCGCCGAGGGCAGACTTGTTAACCTTGCCGCAGGCGACGGACATCCTGCGGAGATAATGGATATGAGCTTTGCTATCCAGGCGCTTTCCGCACTTCATGTTGTCAAAAACAAGGATAACCTCGGTAAAAACGGCAGCATGACGGTCAATGTTCCTGCCGAGGTTGACAGAGAGGTCGCACTCCGCAAGATTGCAAGCTGGGGCATCGAAATAGACAGGCTTACCGAGGAACAGGAGAAATACCTTAACGGCTGGGAGGTATAAAATGAACGAAGTATATGAGAAGCTGATAAAATGCTATAATTCCCTTGAGAGGAAGATAAGCTTCAAGCCCGAGCTTGCGCTTATACTGGGCAGCGGACTGGGCGATTACTGCGATACTATGGACGTAAAAGAGGTGCTGGATTACAGGGAGCTTGAGGGCTTCCCCATTTCCACCGTCGCAGGGCACAAGGGCAGATTTGTGTTCGGATATGCAGGCGGAGTGCCTATTGTAGCCATGCAGGGACGCGTGCACTACTACGAGGGTTATCCGGTGCAGGATGTAGTGCTTCCCACACGGCTTATGCGCCTTATGGGGGCAAAGACGCTGTTTCTTACAAATGCCGCAGGCGGAATAAACCGCACATTCAGATGCGGCGATTTCATGCTGATAAACGACCATATATCCTCGCTTGTGCCCTCTCCGCTTATCGGCGCGAATATTGAGGAGCTGGGCGTGAGGTTCCCAGATATGTCGGAGGTGTACTCGGAAAAGCTGCGCACCATAATCAGGAATGCCGCGCTTGACGAGAGGATACCCCTGCGCGAGGGCGTGTATATTCAGACAACCGGTCCGAACTACGAAACTCCTGCCGAGATACGCGCCTATGCAAACCTCGGTGCGGACGCAGTGGGAATGTCCACCGCAGTGGAGGCAATGGCGGCGCGTCACGCAGGTATGCAGGTTTGCGGAATAAGCTGTATTTCAAACCTTGCGGCAGGAATATCCCGAAATCCGCTTACCCATGCGGAGGTTCAGGAGACCGCCGACCGCGTTGCTCCGCTGTTTAAGCGGCTGGTTACACGCTCTGTCAAGGATATCGCGGCGGCTGAATAATATAGCAAGACCTCACAGGCTAGTGCGGCAATGCAAAACAAGACCTCGTTTTTCGCTATGAAAAACGAGGTCTTGTTGTTATGAAAGCAGCGTAAGCGCCGCCGCCATGCTTTCTCCCAGAAGCTCGGCAGTATAAAGCGCTTCGTCCAGAGAGTTTGCGTGGCTGCCCACTTCGATGAGAAGCGAGCCGGTTGTGATGTGCTGGTTATAGTTGCGGTAGTCAAACAGCACGGGGCGCGCAAGCCCGGGATAATTCGCCTCTGTCGTGCTCTGGATAAGCGCGGCAAGCTTGAAGTTTTCGATATAGTGCGGCATATTGAACGTGCCGTCGTCACAGCCCGAGATTATCATAAACTGTGCTGCGCTTTTTCCGTTGATTATCGCGGTGGGGGCGATGCGGCTGCCGTCCGCGTCGATGATAGCGTCCCGGTGAAGGTCAATCACCACCTTTATAGAGGGGTACTCTTCCAATATTGCGCGGATGGTGGTTTCGCTTCGGTCGTACGAGCCTGTGTAGGCAGGATAGTCGTGCAGTGTTCCGTCGTGAATAACAGAGATACCGTTATCTGCAAGGGTGTGCGCAAGCACCTCTCCGACAGCGATCATATTATGCTCGGGGTCGCAGCTGCGGCTTGGAAAATCAACATCATAGTATGCGCGCGGATACGGCTCGTAGCTTTCGGTGGTATGCGTGTGGATTATAAGCACCTGCGGCTCGGAGGAATACAGCTCGATATCCAGCGACGGAAGCTCCTTTGATGCGGCAAGCAGCGCTTCATTGCTGTCGTAGGTGCAGTTTCTGACCTTTGCGCCGCCCGAAATGGTGATGTACTCTCCGCCGTCGCCGCCGCTGTATTGACGGCGGTATATCGCTCCGCTCTGCGTGCCTGCGGCGGAGTAGTCAAGCCCATCATCATACGGGGTGATGTTCTGTGAAATGACGCAGGCTTCAGGCTCGTTTTCCTCGGGAGAAACGGCTTCGGATGTTTCGCGGCTTTCGGTCTGAGCGATTTCGGTGTACGGCTGTGAGGGCGTGTTGTCCTGCGGCGGCTGCTCTGTCTGTTCTGTCGGAGTAACCGACTGCGGCTCGGGCGGCAGCACTTCGGGCTGTGAGGCGGTGCTGAGGGGAACTCCTGCGGAGATGTAGGCTGCCTTTGCGGTGATATCTGCCGTTGCGGTAAGTACCTCGCCTGCGGTGGCGCCGGACAGCAGTATCACAGCAGGCAGCGTTGCTGTTATCGAGACTGCGGTCAGGATTTGTCTTGGCTTCATTTTGTACCTCCTGTTGTATCCGTTTATACAATATTATAAGAACCACACGCCGTTTCCCAAATCATAGATTTGGACGGCTGTGTGAACCTTGAAATATATGCTCGCCGCTCTGCGGCGGCAGCCTGCCGGCTGCTCACGGGAACAAGTTCCCGTAACATATATTATTGGATACAACGGAGGATTATTCATCCGCGGCAAAAGCTACGTGCGAAGAATATCGCAGCGGCTCGAAAAAAATCCCGTCAAAGCATAGCTTTGACGGGTGAGGCTGTCGATAAACCACCATCTGCGGCGTCAACCGCATAACGGCAGGCACAAAGCCTAGCCGTTATGCGGTTTCAGAGTAACACGAAGTGTTATTCGTGCATCTGACGGCTTCTCGCCAGCCTGATAATTTACTTTTTCGACGGTCTGCCGTCAAAGCATTGCTTTGACGGGTTTCGGGCTGTTGATAAAGACGCATCTGCGTTGTCAGCGGCATAATCGGCAGCCCGGGAAATATGCTTTTTTGAAATATCAGAAGTTTCTTCCGTTCCAGCCCCAGTTGTCGGTTGCGGAGTACTTGACATATATCTTGTCGGCAGGCACGCCGAGTATCTCGCCGAAGATGCGGCAAATCTCGCCCGTAAGCCTGTCGTAGGCAGCAGCGCCTGCGTCGCCGTAAAGGCTTACCTCTACAAAGGCTGTCTTTTCGTGCTTTTCGCCCTTGAAGTACAAACAGCAGTTCTGCTCAAAGCCCAGCATAAGCCAGCCCTCGCTTTTGCCTATCAGGGAAACTGCCTTGCCGAGCTCGGATTTAAGCGCACATTCCTGCTCGGGAGTGATGTCTGCGGAATACTTTGTGTTGATAAATGGCATGATGTGATCCTCCTTGATGTTGATTTAGGTTTTTTCGGAGCGTGGGATATCCTGCGCCCGGGATTGCTTTATTTCATTTTACTCCGGCTTATTTGCCTTTATTCTTTGGTTGAATGCTTTTGTTTCCTTTGCCACGATTCCAGAAAGTGCGATCAGCGCTATCATGTTGGGTATTGCCATTAGTGAGTTTACGATATCGGCAATCGTCCAGACAGCGGCAACCGTCATATACGGACCGATTGCAACAGCGGCGATGTATACCCAGCGGAACACCTTAGTCGCGGTGGGATTTGAGCCCGTAAGATACGACAGGCAGCGCTCGGAATAGTAGTTCCAGCCGAGGATAGTCGTAAAGGCGAAGAATATCAGGCATATCATCAGTATCAGCGAGGCTGCCTGAGACGGGAGGAAGGAAAGACCGTTCTCGAATGCGTGGGCGGTGACCTCTACTCCCTCCAGACCGGTTTCGTGGCTGCGGCTGATAAGGATTGCTAGTCCTGTCATTGTGCAGATAACGATGGTGTCGATAAAGGTGCCTGTCATGGTAACAAGTCCCTGACGTACATGGTCGTTTGTCTTTGCTGCGGCAGAGGCTATGGGTGCAGAGCCGAGACCTGCCTCGTTTGAGAAGATACCGCGTGTGATGCCGCGCTGCATTGCGACAAATATTCCGGCAATCGTGCCGCCTGCCGCCGCCTTGAAGCTGAATGCGCTTTCAAATACGCTGGCGATCGCCGCAGGAACGGCTGAGATATTTGTAATGATTATCATCAGCACGCACAGCACATAAATAATCGCCATAAACGGTACGATGACCTGAGAGATGGAGGATATGCGCTTTATTCCGCCGATGATGACAAGGGCGGCGCACACGGTGATTATCGCGCCTGCGATTACGGTTGCAGGGTCTGCGCCGAGGAATGTAAAGGCATCTCCGCTGTCGGATTTGAAGAAGCCGCTTACTGCGTCGGTGATGCTGTTTATTTGTGAAAACGTTCCGATACCGAAAAGTCCCACGAAAACTCCGAACAGCGCAAACAGCTTAGCAAGCCACTTCCATTTATGTCCCATTCCGTTTTCGATGTAGTAGAACGGGCCGCCGAGCTTATTGCCCTCCGAGTCGGTAATGCGGTACTTTACGGCAAGCATACCCTCGACGTATTTTGTCGCCATGCCGAACAGTGCAGCTATTTCCATCCAGAGCAGCGCGCCGGGACCGCCGAGGCAGATAGCGGTGGCAACTCCGACGATGTTTCCGGTGCCTATTGTGGCGGAGAGCGCGGTGCAAAGCGCGCCGAAGCTGCTTACGTCACCGTCGCCGCCCTTTTCGTTCTTTACCATGAATTTAAGCGCTTTTCCGAGATGACGGAACTGCACTCCTCGCGAGCAGATAGTCATCCATATTCCGCCAAAGAGGATGAGGACGACTAACGGAATACTGATAAATCCGCTTATGCTGTCCAGTACATTCATAAGTACGCTTGGCTCTTCTGCGGCGGTTTCAACAGTTGTTTCTGCCGTTGCTGCGGCAGACAGTAGTGTCATAATTTCCATAATTACTCCGTTTGTGTTTATTTGCTTGTGAATATATGATGTGCGAAGTGCTTGCTATTCAATTCTCCAGTCTATCGGCGCTATGCCGTTTGCTGAGAGAAATTCGTTGGTTTTTGAAAAATGCCTGCACCCGAAAAAGCCGTTGTAGGCGGACAGCGGACTTGGATGCGCGCACTGAAGCACAAGGTGAGAGGGACTTGTGATAAGCTTTGTCTTTGCGCGCGCGTTAGCGCCCCACAGGATGAAAACCACAGGCTTTTCGCGGGCGTTGAGTATGCTGATTATGCGGTCGGTAAGTATCTCCCAGCCTTGTCCGCGGTGGCTGTTGGGCTGACCCTCGCGCACCGTAAGCGCGGTGTTAAGCAAAAGCACGCCGTTTTTTGCCCACGAGGTAAGCTCGCCGTGTTCGGGCGGCGTGATTCCGACATCCGCATTAAGCTCCTTGAAGATATTCTGCAAAGAGGGCGGCGGCTGAACTCCCTTTTTTACCGAGAAGCACAGTCCGTGCGCCTGACCCATTCCGTGATATGGGTCCTGCCCGAGTATCACCGCCTTGACATCGCTGTATGAGGTATAGCGCAGCGCGTTGAATATATCATTCATCGGGGGAAATACGTTGTATGCTTTGTATTCCTTTTTAAGAAACTCGCGCAGGTGCAGGTAGTATTCCTTTGCAAACTCCTCTGCAAGCAGCGCGTCCCATTCGTTGCCAATATGTACCATAGCGTTACTTCTTTTTCTTTCTGTTGGGATTTTTGGGGCGCTTTGGTTTTACCGAGAAGCCGAAGCTGCCTATTTTTTTGCCCAGCGCAAAATATGTTCCGTGTGCGTATGCCATAAGACCTGCCTTTTCTATCATCAGCCTGCCTTTTTCGTCGATGAGGTGCTCTGCGATATTAACGGACACTATCTCGGCGATGAACATATCATGAGAGCCCTGCGGCAGGACATCCGTCACGCGGCATTCAAGCGAGATGGGGCACTGCTCTATCTGCGGCGCGGATATGATATTGCAGGGCTGCGCGGAGAGCTTCTGCTTTGCGAGCTTATCCTCGTTTCTGCCGGACTTTATGCCGCAGTAATCGACCTGCCGCACAAAGCCCGAGGGCATCATATTGATGACAAACTCGCCGCTTTCCTTTATTATGTTGTAGGAGTTGCGGCTGGGTCTTACCGAGATATAGGTCTTCGGGGGATCGGAGTTGATGATGCCTGTCCATGCTATCGTTATGGCGGCAGGCTTTTCAAGCGTTCCGCAGGATACAAGCACGGCAGGCACGGGTGCAAGCAGCGTTCCGCCTTTCCATTGGATCTTTTCCATTTTTATATTTCCTTTCAGTTGACCGGATTTCAAATTTAAGCAAAATACGGCAAATACTTTATTATTATATCATATATCGGGCGTTTTTGCAATAGCGATAATTGCGGCAATATTCCGACCCTGCCGACAGCCTCTGCACAAGTTAGGATATCGGAAATATCGCCTCTCTTTACCTAGGATAATTGGGGAGAAAAGATAGCAGCCTTTTGTGATATTTGTTACTTATATACAAAAATATGCAAAAAAATTTATACAAATTACCGCCCTTGAAATGTAAACGTTTTACTGATATAATGTAATTATGAAATCACGCTGCAAAGCGCGGCATAACAAACAAAGTACGGAGGAATACCAATGAACTACGGACATTTTGATGAACTCAACAAGGAATACGTCATCACCCGTCCGGACACACCGTCCGCATGGGCAAACTACCTCGGCTCGCCCGAGTATGGCGCTATCATCTCCAACAACGCCGGCGGTTACAGCTTTGTTAAGAGCGGCGCGAACGGACGCGTTATCCGTTACCGCTTCAACGGCGTTGCAAACGACACTCCCGGCAGATACGTTTATCTGCGCGATACCGAGAGCGGCGAGTACTGGTCTGCCTCGTGGGCGCCTGTATGCAAGCCCCTCGACAGCTTCAAGAGCGAGTGCCGCCACGGTACGGCTTACACCGTTATCACATCCGAATACAGCGGCATAAAGTCCGAGGTCACATACTATGTACCCAAGGACGCTACATATGAGGTATGGGCAGCTAAGGTGACAAACAACTCCGACAAGCCCAGAAAGCTTGCCGTTACCGGCTACTGCGAGTTTGTAAACGACCCGAACTACGAGCAGGATCAGGTAAATCTCCAGTACACGCTGTTCATCACTCACACCTATTTCAAGGAAAAGTACATCCATCAGCTTCAGAACGAGGTTTACAATCCTTACAGCGGACGCTTCCTCGGTCTTGCCGGCGCTAAGGTTGACGCTTACTGCGGCGACCGCGACGCATTTGTAGGCTCTTACAGAAGCTACGCTAACCCCAAGGGCATCGAGGAGGGTCTTAAGGGCGACCTCAACTACAACACCAACTCCTGCGGCGCGCTGGAGAGCGACATCGTGCTCCAGCCCGGCGAAACAAAGGAGCTTACCTACGTGCTCGGCGGTCAGAAGACCGAGGCTGAGATAACCGAGATCATCGCAAAGTACGAGAAGTCCGGCGCTGTTGAGGCAGAGCTTTCCGAGCTGAAGAACTTCTGGCATTCAAAGCTTGCTAATCTTCAGGTAAACACCCCCGACGCCGATTTCAACAACATGGTGAACACATGGAACGCATACAACTGCTTCATCACCTTTATCTGGTCGAGAGCGGCTTCGTTCCAGTACTGCGGTCTCAGAAACGGCTTCGGCTACCGTGATACTGTTCAGGATATTCAGGGCATTATCCACCTTGCTCCTGAAATGGCAAAGAAGCAGATCGTCTTCATGCTGTCTGCGCAGGTAACAAACGGCGCAGGTCTGCCGCTGGTTAAGTACGACCACAAGGCAGGTCAGGAGAACCACCCCGACGAGAA
>JBJESD010000030.1:0-4485 GCA_051882595.1 Oscillospiraceae bacterium
TTTGTAATCTATTTTTTGCGAGGGTTTCCCTCGCAAAAAATACCGCTGTCCCGACCAGTGTGGAGCCGCAAAGCGGCTCTGCGCGCAGGAGGGACGACTCGGGATGGCGTTAGCCATTCCGACCTCCGCTTTTGCGGAGAACCTGTCGGAAAAGTTCAAACGGGACTTTTTCGACAGACTGAGGGCGGTGTAAAACCGCCCACGATAAAATGTACATTAGTAATTTAAAAATGTCAGTTTTTGCATATTCAGTCAACAAGTGAACTATCATCGTTGCTGTTCTCCGAAAGCAGCTCGGGCAGGCAGAAGAAGCCGATTGAAGTATTGTCCCTTGTCAGTATCTCTATACAGTCGTCAAACCGGTTTACAAAATACATTTCGCCGTCGTCGCAAAGACAGCACTCGGCTTGGAAATCCTCTGTCAGCACAAACCGGCTCAGCTTTTCGGGAGATATCGCCACATATTCGAATTCGCCGATAGTGCAGCGCGACATATCCTCACTGAATGATATGCAGTCATCGGAGATGTTATCACAGGCTGCAGCGCCGCCTGATAAGCCGGACGCCTCCTTGATGTAGTCGGGCTCGGCTTTGTTCGCGCTGTCCTCGGCGTCCGGGGCAGCTCCATCGCACTCGATGTCACGCTCAAAGTTGTCGGCATTCATCGTGGTAGCGGTTGTTGAGTCGGTATTATATGCATACACGCTGTCGGAGTGTCCGTTTTCTTCTGCTGCGACGTCTGCGAAGCCGATGATTGCGGGAGCCGGTGCTTTGGTATCGGTCAGGGAATCTGCGCAGGCATCCGCACACTGATATCGGGTCATGGTGTTTTTGGTGTCGAGCGAGGGTAATATGGATACTGCCGCGATCGTCAGCACGGCGCACGCGGCAACAGCGCTGCCTGCATAGGCGAGCTTTTTGAAAGGGAAAGCCTTTTTCTGCGGCTGTGAGGTCATGGCGATTATGTTTTTCTTCATGCGCTCCATTGCTTCGGGAGATGGATCCATGATATTTACAGCGGATTTGTATTCTTCTGAGAAATTCATTAGAAATCAACCTCCTTCAATAATGGCTTTAGCATATCGCGTGCCCGGCTCAGCTGGGATTTTACGGTGGTTTCGCGTATGCCTGTTGCGGCGCTTATCTGCGCGATGGACATATCTTCATAATAGAACAGGTGAATTACGGTGCGGTACTTTTCGGGCAGCTTCATTACGGCGGACATGACCGCATTTTTCTGCTCGATAGCGTCAAGGCTGTTGTCGCTTCCCGGGATATCCTCGTCCTCGGTCATGTTCTCAAGACCCTCGTCGGAGGCGCGGTGCCTGAACCATGCAGAGGTGACCAGCGTCTTCGCACAGTTTATCGTACAGCGGATAAGCCATGCCTTTCTGTGCTCCTCATTATTGTATGTCAGGTCGGCGCGGTAGTATTTCAGGAATACATCCTGTGTGACGTCCTCTGCGTCGTGGGAGCTGCCAATGCGCGAAAAGGCAATTCTGTACACCATCGGCATATAGAATTCCATCACCTGTTCAAAGCTTTCGCAGGTTTTAAGTGACATTGTGTCCATAGCGATTCTCCGTCCGAATTCATTAATAAAACTTGGTTAATTACAAAAAGGTTGCAAAACGGTTACAAAATTATTACAGATTTTTTGCCTGCAATAATTCACAGAATGAATATATTATGGGGTTCTCTAAAAACCGGGACACGAGCAGATTTTCGTACATGACTTGTATCAGATGCAAGGCGTCAAACCGCAGTGTTTTCGCGAAGCGATAATGCGTTTACTTGATGTATTTCAAGGTTTGACAACGACGCAGATGATACAAGGGAAACGCTGATTAAAGCGAAGCGTATCAATATCAGCCCCGTGAGTATGCTCTTTTGAGCGGGGCGATATTGATTTAATCAGCGTTTCTCTGGTCATAGAAAAGCTGCCGTGAAGGAGGTTTTTGAGGTTCCCCTAAATTACGGCATGGGTGTGCCTTGTTACATGGCAGCCGATATTGACTGCGACGGGCAGTCCTGCGATATGCGTTGCGCTTTTCTCGATATTGACATACAGTGCGGTAACCGTGCCGCCGAAGCCCTGAGAGCCTATTCCGAGCTTGTTTATCTCGTCAAGCATCTCCTGCTCCATTTGTGCATAGGCAGGGTCGGGATTGCGCAGGGCGAGGTCGCGGCAGAGCGCCTTTTTGGCGAGGTATGCGCTGTATTCAAAGTCGCCGCCTATGCCTACACCGACTACGATGGGTGGGCAGGGGTTGCTTCCGGCAACAGAAACGGTATCCGTTACAAATCGGATGATATCCTTTGCGGTGGCAGAGGGGGTGAACATTTTAAGCCTGCTCATGTTTTCGCTGCCAAAGCCCTTTGGCGCTGCCATAATGCTGATTTTGTCGCCGGGGACTATCCTTGTGTGGATAACTGCGGGAGTGTTGTTGTTTGTGTTCTTTCGGTCAAGGGGGTCGCCCACGATAGAAAGGCGAAGCCTGCCCTTGATGTAACCGTCCGCAACGCCTGCGTTTACCGCGTCCTCAAAGGCGCCGCCGACTATGTGGCAGTCCTGACCAACCTCGGCGAAGATGACAGCCATGCCCGTGTCCTGACATATCGGCACGCCAAGCCTGTCTGCGCAGTCGATGTTCTCCGCGATATCGCCCAGTACGCTTTTTCCGAGAGGAGATTGTTCCTTGTCTATACACGAGGTGATGCATTCCTTCATTCCGCAAGGCAGGTGAAGATTAGCCTCTATGCACAGGCGGCTGACAGTTTCGGTTATAAGTGAAGCGTCTATTTCACGCATTTTAGTCAATCCTTTCTGTTATTTTGGCGGAAGCGCCGTTATTCGCCTTTTGCAAAGGCGAGCTTTCCGCCGACGAAAACCATCTCGGGCGTTACGGAAATATCCAGCGGATGTCCGCTGAACAAGGAGAAATCCGCCTGCTTTCCAACCTCAGCCGAGCCGAGGATATCGTCTATCCCGAGAATCCGTGCGGCGTGAATGGTGATGCCGCGCAGCGCCTCCTCGGTGGAAAGACCGCCTCTCACCGCAAGGGCTGCCGTCAGAGGAAGATACTGTATCGGGGTCTCGGGGTGGTCGGTGCAGATAGCGCAGCTTATTCCGTGCTGAGAGAGGATCTCGGGCGTTCTGATGTCATGGTTATGAAGCTCGGGCTTGCCGCGGTCGCCGAAAAGCGGACCGGCAACCACTGCCGGCATATCCTCGGAAAGCTCGTCCGCTATAATGCCGCCGTCGGTGCAGTGGATAAGGACATAGTCAAGCTCGAACTCTTTTGCAATGCGAATTGCAGTGAAGATATCGTCCGCGCGGTGGCAGTGGAAGTGCGCCTTAAGCTTATTCTCGCCCGAAAACAACGGAAGCAGAGCCTCGCACTTCATATCGAAATCCGGCTCTGAAACCTCGTCGTCGGTGCCCTTAAGGCGTTCGTACTCGTTTTTGTCCGCGAGATAGCGCTTTGCTTTCAAAAGCTGCTCGCGGATGACCGCAGCGGTTGCCATGCGCGTAACGGGGGACTCGTCACGGTCGTTGTAGGTGTTCTTCGGGTTTTCACCCAGAGCAAACTTTATTGCGGCAGGGGATTTCACGACAAGCTTGTCAACGCGCTTGCTTCCCCATGTTTTCATAATCACAAAGCTTCCGCCGATAGGGTTTGCGGAGCCTACGCCGGTGCATACCGTGGTGACGCCTGCCTCTACTGCGTCGGTGAAGCAGCGGTCCATCGGGTTGATGCTGTCAACAGCGCGCAGGTGAGGGGTAGAGGGGTCGGTGTCCTCGTTGCCGTCCTCACCCTCGAAGGTCAGGCTGTCGTCCCACATTCCGAGGTGGCAGTGCGCGTCGATAAATCCCGGGCAGAGGGTAAGGCCCTTTCCGTCAACGACCTCCTCCGGGGAATAGCTGCATTCGCTCATTGCCCCTATCTCGGTGAATATTCCGTCTTCAAAGCGGACATAGCCGTTTTCGATGTTTTTGTCTGCCATTGTAATGATATTCAGATTTGTAATGATCATATTTATTCCTTTACAGTAAGGTTTTTCTCGTAATAGTTAAGAAGCTTGATTATCTCGTCACGGATGATATAGTCCTTTGCGCATCCGTTGACCATGAAAATGCTGTTTTTGCGGTAGATAACATCGCGTGTGCGGTACAGCTCGTTAAGCTGCTCCTTGGTGTTCTTTACTGCAAGCGGACGGTTCTCATCGTTTTTGATGCGCTGATAGCACAGCTCAAAGCTTGTGTTGATATAAACCGTCATTCCGCTTTTGCGTGCAAATTCGGCGGTGCTGTCGTTGATAAGCGCTCCGCCGCCCGTTGCAACCACGTTAGAGTCGGAAAGCTCGCGGATATATTTCGCCTCAAGCGTGCGGAAGTGCGGCTCGCCGTACTGCTCAAAGATATCGGGGATGCTCATTCCCTCTTGTTCCACGATGTAGCGGTCAAGGTCGATAAAGCGGCTG
>JBJESD010000031.1:0-4420 GCA_051882595.1 Oscillospiraceae bacterium
CGGTTTATGCAGACATATTTTACTACGTTCGGGCAGTTCTGCTTCAGCAGCGGAATAAGCTTCTCGTACCTCGCGTCATAAAAGAAAATGACGGAATCCGAACGGTTGAGCAGCTCAATGATACCCTCGGGGTTCAACAGGGCGTCAAGCGGAACGGCAGCGTTGCCGCCGAACACAGTGCCGAAATAGCTGACTATCCAAGCGTAGCTGGAGGGACCTATCACTGCTGCATGGACAGGCTCTCCTCCGCCGCGTACCTCGTTCACGAAGCTGCAAACGCGGCAGGCGTCGTTATAGAAATCATTGAAGCTCTTGTCGCTGATGTCCTTGCCGGCTTTCTCGCGGATATACACTCTGTCGCCGTTTTCTTTTGCGGACTCCCTCGCAAGGTCGAGAATGGTGCTGATTTTCGTCTTGTCCATAAATACCTCCGGTCAGTTTTTCAGGCTTTCAATGTAGGTCATAGCTTCGCCTATCGTGTGAATATCCACGATTTCAGCTTCGTCCACGGTAACGCCGAATTCATCCTCCAGCTCGCCAAGCACGCACATGATGTCATAGGAGCTCAGACCCAGGTCATCGGTCAGGTTGGAAGCTTCGGTTATTTCCTCCGGGGAAATATCAACATAGTTGCAGATGATGTTTCTTATCTTATCAAGCATAGCAGTTCTCCTTTATATAAGTTCCAGAATTTCGCCGATAGTTCTTTTTTCGTCCTCAATCCCTCTGAAAAGGACGCGGCAGAGGTAATAGTAGAAAAATTCCATTTCCTGCTTTGTAACCGCGTCGGTGCGGTACTCAAAGTTAAAGTTCAGACCGTTGTCGTCGGGGCGGTGCATAACTGTCAGGTACAGTGGCTGCGCCGCTACTCCGTTAGTATACCAGTAGGATTTGTAATCGACTTCCGGCATTTTAACGGTGTTGTTTTTCATCGTCAGAGGCTGATAGGTCAGGCTGATGCTTTCGTAGCTTGCGCCGGGCTGTATCTTCCAGTATTCGCCGCGCTTGCGTGTAAGCTCTATCGGGTCGTAGTTCGCATGGCGGAACACCTTGTTCTGCTCCGCTTCGATGAGCTTTATGCCGTCAAGGAAGGTCATTTCAGGCTCCATAATAGTTCGAAGCGGGAAGAAATGAATTCTTGTGCCGCCGCTGTTCTTCTCGGAAAGAGTGCCGCGCCTTGAAACATTGCACTTTACCGAAACGTCCTTCTCGTCGTCGTTGAACTTGGACAGCACCGTGCGCATTCCCATCATCAGCAAACTGGACATTGTGACGCGGTTGAGCTCGCAGAATTTCATTAACCTTACGGAAGCGTACTCGTCCAGGTGGAACACGGAAATGGACGCCTGTGGGCTTTTGGAAACCACCCTTGCCCAGCGCTGGTTCGGATTGCCGTTTTCGCGGCGCTGTGTGAGAAGTCTGCCCTGACCGGCGAAATCGGTGTACATCGGCTCGCTGCGGCTGATTTCTTCCATCCAGAATTTCTCGTCGCGCTTCTTTGCCTCGGAGTCATTCTCGTAAGCGAGGTCTTTTTCAAGCTGCGCTATGTAGGACATCATCGGTTTCGGCATGGGAGTGCCATAAACCAATGCGCAGTATATCTCAATGACCGTTCTGCTGAAGCCGATAATCGAGCTGGAATCCATGGTCATGTGGTCTATCTTGGAGTAAATGCCGTTATAGCCGCCGGGCATTTTCACCATTTCAACCACATTCAAAGGGGAGTTGCAGCGCTGGAACGGAATGGAGGTTCTGCGGCTGAGCTCTTTGTAGACGTCCTCCTCTTTCCAGCTGCTGAAGTCGTTAAGTGGGATATCGCGCTCCTCAAACGGGGAGATGTACTGGTACAAAGTGCCGTCCTCGTCCTCTATGAAACGCAGCCGCATGGTCTCAAACATCTGATAAGCCTTGTAGATAGCCTCTTTCAGCTTGCCGAAATCCAGCTCCTGTCTGACATAAACACCCGTGCCTATGCAAAGCACCTGTGGCGGCGAAAACTTAATGGTGTAAAAGTGCATTCGCTGTGCTGCTGTCAGGGGGTAGCATTTCATTACAGCGCCGTTAATGTTGAATTCCTTCATAATTTCTCCTTTCATCTGATGTGTTTTTCCAAAAATACGCGGATTCTTTCCTCGTAAACCGATGGGTTTTCGTAATATGAAGCTGCGTGGGCAGCGTTCTCCACCAGCATAAGTTCCTTTTCGGAGCAGCAGGCGTCGAAATTCTGCTGCGACATATATGTGGGCACGAATTTGTCCTCTCTGCCGTGAATAAATAAAGTAGGAAGCTTAGTCACTTTCATAGCGTCCAGTGTGGAATAATCACGGAAGCCATAGCCTGCCTTTCTGCGGCAGAGCGCCTCGCTTATATTCATTATCGGGAAAGGAGGCAGGTGGTAGTCGCGCTTTAAGATATGTGTGAAAACATCGTATGGAGTGGTGAACGCGCAGTCTGCCACCACTGCCTTTACCGAAGCGGAAAGGTCGGTGAAGCCCGAAGTCATCAGCACAATTGAACCGCCCATAGAAACGCCGAAAAGCACAATCTTCTTGCTGCCTTTAAAGCGGCTATCGACATAATTTATCCAGCTTTTACAGTCAAAACGGTCGAGAATACCGAAGCCTATGTATTTCCCCTCGCTGTTTCCGTGGGCACGGTGATCAACGATAAGGCAGTCGTACCCCAGCTTGTGGAAGAACACCGAAATCGAGGTGCTGTCCCTCATTCCGTAGCCGGTATAGCCGTGGTTGATTATTGCGAGCCTGTCGGAGGGCGTATCCGCGGGGAAATATTCCGCGCAGAGCGTAAGCCCATCGTGAGATGTGATGGTTACATGCTCCAGAGGCTGCTTCTCCAGCCATTCGCGGTTGGGTACGATGAATTTCTTATACTCCTCCCACTTGTCCATGTCCGCCATTTCGCTGATGTCCACCCTGAGCTGGTCCTGCCGCGGTATGGTGCGGTTAAACAGGGTGTAAGCTCCGGCGGTAAATCCTGCGGCGGTTCCCAGCAGAGCCGTTCCGGCTACTGCTGCGCCGATTGCTAAACCTGACATTACTACCTCCTTCTCTTCTGTTTTTGA
This sequence comes from Oscillospiraceae bacterium, assembly GCA_051882595.1. Lineage (GTDB taxonomy): Bacteria > Bacillota > Clostridia > Oscillospirales > Ruminococcaceae > CAG-115. The sequence continues at coordinate 3,083 of JBJESD010000031.1, forward strand.
CCGTCGGTCGAATTATGGGTACAAAATAACGCAGTCATAATTACCGTTCCAAAGAGGAACTGTTCGACCGCCGGCTAAAAACAGTATCAATAATTTTGAATTCGGTTTTATTATATCACTTTTTCGACCGGCGGTCAACCGGTTTTCAAAAAATCTTGCAAATTCATAGAAACCGTGGTATAATAAACGCTGAGCTTGCCTTGCACATTCGTTCGCCGTTGGCGAACTTCGTGCATATCGGCAAATAAGTTGTGCAACACTTTCAAGGAGTTACTATGAAAACGGGAAAATACGACATAATTCTTGACGCTGCAAAAAAACTAATGTGCAGTAAAGGCTCTGTGGCTGACATCACTGTGGATATGATAGCAAAACAGGCGGGGATAGGAAAAGGCAGCATCTATTACTATTTCATCAGCAAGGACGAGATAATCGACGCAGTTATCGACCAATGCTACACTGCCGCTATCGAAGATTTTATCGCTGAAATAAAGAGCCACAAGAATTCCATTGAAAAACTTAAGCTTCTGTTTCAGTCGATACTTAGCTCCGAGCTGAAGGACAAAAGCCGCAATGTTATCCGTGAGCTTCATCTGCAGAATGACATCGTGACCAACTATAAGCTGATGATGACATCGATAAAGGTCATTTCTCCGATAGTGACCGAACTGCTGGTGGAGGGCACCGAAAAGGGCGAGCTCCACGCCGAATACCCGGAGGAAAGCTCACGCATGATAGTCGCCATGCTGACATTCCTGCTGGACAACTATTTTTTCCCCGACAGCTCTGAAAATCGTCTGCGCAGTCTGAAGCTATACTCACTGGTGCTGGAAACCTGCCTGAAAACACAGCCGGGAAGCTTCGATTTCCTAACGCAGCCGCTGAATTGATGGGATAGCCGCTTGGTTGTATGAGTACAGCAAAATACGCATTTTCATATACAGAGGTAAACTTATCACATCGGGCGGTTATTACAAGATAGTAAGCGGCAGGGAATAATTATCCCTGCCTCAAAACCAGTAACCCTCTGCTAACAGACAGAAAGCAGAGGGTTACTGGTTTATGACGTGCTGTGGTCTGGCGGATACCGAATAAAATGATATTCCCACGGCAACGGCATGACAGTTATACGGGTGGTTACAAAGTTTACGAAAAAATCCCGTCAAAACCTCGTTTATCGAAGTTTTGACGGGATAAATTATTGTTAACAACTTTTTACAGCGGTTATTTTAGGTGGTTTTTTGCCCTTTATATTTCCGGCGCGTTGGTTATGCGGTAGGCGTAGCGTACTTGATATCCTCGGCAGTGAACTTGTTCCATGCACCGTCAATATAAGCC
>JBJESD010000032.1:0-4399 GCA_051882595.1 Oscillospiraceae bacterium
GTGCGGATACCCTCTTTTTTGGCATAGTAAAAGCTTTTTCTGTACCAGCCTGTGGAGGTTTCGTAAAGATCGTTGGTATTGTAAATAAGCCAGTCGTGAGGAAGGTCAACAGCCTTGAAGTCAAAGCTGTCCGAGTAATCCGAGCCAAAGGCTGCTTTGTAAAATTCCCAGCCGTCACAAAAAAGTGTACGGTGGGTATAAGTATCGCATAGGTTCATAAGCGCTTTTCCTTTCGATTATATATTGATATAATCAAATCGCAATCTATTGAAATATCGGTCAATTCTGATAAGCCGTCCCATACATTAAACAGTTTCACACATTACAATGTTTTTGAGCTTGCGTGCAAGAACACCTGTATCTCCGCCAATACGCTGAACTCCCATCAAGACGGTAATTCCATGTGCAGGTTCGTTTGAAAAATATGTACCGAGCCAGCCGTTCCAACCGTATTCGCCCTTTGATGTCAAAACAATAGCTTTGCTCTCATCTTCACAAACACGAACAAGATTACCGTAGGTATAACCGTAGAGATCACCCCAGCCCTTTTGCAGATCTTCTTTTTGATTGTTTGTAAGACCACCGCTTATCATATATTTTACAGCTTTTTCAGGAATAAGCTGTTTTCCATTGTAAGAACCGTAACAAAGCAGCATTCTTGCAAATTTAGAGTAATCATCAAGAGTGGAGCATAATCCCGCACCTCCTGATTCAAATGCAGGAGGAATATCGGCAGAGTACCTGATACCAAGGTAATTAGTCTTTACTTCAGATAATTTTCCATCAACATGATCATATACCTTTGCTAATCTATCCGATTTATCGGACGGAACGTAAAATCCCGTGTCATTCATTTCCAGAGGGTCAAAAATCTCTTTACGCATAAATTCACTTAATCTGATATTGGAAACCCTTTCAATAAGTGCTCCGAGAATATCGGCGGATACTCCGTACATAAAATGTTCTCCGGGATTAAAGCATAAATCGTTTTGGGCAATTAACTTTGAAAATTCCTCTGTAGTCATTGGTCTGTCACTGTACAAACGATTATCCAGTTCCCGGAAAACTGTACCGCATTGCCTGCCGCCTTCTGCATTTTCATAAGGATATGGTAATCCAGCGGTCATATTTAAAAGGTCTTTTACAGTAATAGGTCTTTCAGCAGGCAATCTTTCACCATTTCTGTTAACATATTGATTCTTAAACTCGGGAAGGTATGACGAAATATCTTCGGCAATATCAATAATGCCACGTGAAACAAGAATCATGGCAGCTGCGGCTGTAACGGGCTTAGATGAGGAATACATTCTTAAAATAGTATTTCTTGTCATTGGTTTTTGGTTTTCAATATCTCTTGAGCCGTATTGACAGTAGATGAGTTCCTTTCCATCCTTTAATGCAAGAAAATTCACACCGGAAGCAACTTCGCTGTCTACAGCTTTTTGCATTGCACTATAAATTTTATCATACATAAGCATTTTCACCTTTTATAATATTTCTTTTATCCATTTTACGCAATGAGGTACCCAGTCAGAGCAGTATTTTACAGCGTCCGATATATCCGTTGTTTTGCTGACCGTTTCATCACAAAGAGATAATCCGTGATGTCCTTTCGGATATATATGCATTTCAACATCAATGCCTTTTTCGTGCAATGCCTGAGCAATATAAAGGGAATTTTCCGGAGGGACAAGCCCGTCCTCGCTGGTATGCCATATAAACGCATGAGGCGCATTTTCGGTGACCTGGTTTTCAAGGGACATTTTGCTTAACAGTTCAGAAGACGGATCATCTCCGAGCAGGCATTTCATACTGCCTTCGTGAGTATATTTGCCGGAAGTGATCACAGGATAACATAAGATCATTCCGTTGGGTTTGTCCTCACCATGTTCGATTTCAAGGGCATCCTCCGCAAGTTTTTCCTGCCAGAATAATCCTGCCGTACAAGCGGCGTGTCCTCCTGCAGAAAATCCCATAACGGCTATCTTTGTGGGGTCAATGTGAAGCTCTTTGCTGTTGCGGCGAATATATGTGACAGCAGCAAGGATTTCAAGCATCTGTAAAGGATAATGCTGATATTCACAGGCATAGTTTACGACTGCTGCAGCAATTCCGTTTCCAAGCATTCTGAGTGCCACAGGCTCTGCCTCTCGCTCAGAACACCACCAGTAGCTTCCTCCCGGACAAATTACTGTGCAAGGAAAGACCTGTTCTCTATCTACCTCTTTCCATACATCGGGGATATAAAGGGTAAGTGAAGTTTTTTCTTTTGCCTTTGGTAGCTTTGGAAAAATATCCTCAAGGAAAATTTTTGTATATTTCATGACTTTCCGATGCTTTATTAATAAGCATATTCCTTTCTGAAAGATTTATTTAAAAATCAAAGCATTTCAAGCGTGTTAATGTTTTTCGCCGACCGGCTGTTTTAAATAGCCCACAGCGAACTCCTACACCTTAAATATTGCATAATTTACAAGGTTTCATTGCTCTCATCACGCATATCCTTAGTGATGCTGACATTTTCTCTCGTATATAAGCTGTCATCGTCAATCAGTTTTACGGCAAACTCCACCACAGACGGGATAGTAGAAATATAGCCCTTGGCAAGCTCTCCTTTATAGGTCAAAATGAAATCGTTCATATCACCATCATGGAGATACCCCGGGCGAAGCACTGTATAGTTCATGTCACTTGTTTCGATTATATCAACGGCTTTGCGGTTAGGTATCTGTTCCGGTTCATTATCAAGATTATCATCGCCGTCCATATCAATGGGGATCTCATTATAAATGCCGACAGCTCCCATAAACAGAAGCCTGTTCACATCAGAAGAAACAAGATTTTTAGCAACGACCGGCAGTACCTCGCCTGAGATAGCACAATAAACAACATCCTGTCTTTTGACAAGTGCTTGCAATTCATCAGCGTTTTCAGCATTGCAGTTTACAACTCTGATATGTTTGGAATCGTTATACTTATCCGCTGCGTGTCGGGCAGATAAGGTCAGCTCATATCTGTCAAGTTCGGTCAGCTTTTGGGTTAATGCAGATCCGAACAAACCGGTTGCACCAAGTATCAATACCTTTTTTCTGTTCATAGTTTCATTTCTATTCACAGCACACCGCCTCACCAAGTCATTGCAAACTTGACCTTTTCGGGATTTTCAGGATCACCTATCATAGGCGAAGCCTTGTCTAAAGCCTGTAAGGACATCATCTCATCCTCGGTCAGAGCAAAATCAAAAATATTTATATTTTCTACAATACGTTCGGAATGGACCGACTTCGGAATGACTGCAACATTGCTTTGGATAAGGAAACGCAGAAGCACCTGTGCAGGAGTTTTGCCGTACTTGTCGGCAAGATCTTTTACCGCAGGCTCGGAGAACATCTCATTTGCCATACCCTGACCGAGCGGTGAATAAGCCTGATGCGCGATACCATACTTTTCAAGCCATTCCTTTTCTTTAAGGCGTTGGCAATAAAGATGCGTTTCGATTTGATTGACAGCCGGCTTGACCTTATTAAACGTGATAAGGTCAATGAAACGGTCAGCCTCCATATTGGAAACACCAATAGCCCTGATCCTGCCTTCCTTGTAGTATTCTTCAAGCACACGCCAAGCCGCATAGACATTTCCAAAAGGCCAATGAAGAAGCACCATGTCTATATAGTCTACGCCGAGCTTTTTCATTGACTCGTCAAGACTTTCACGGCAATCTTCGGTTTCAAAAGAGCGAAACCATACCTTAGTTGTGATAAAAAGCTCCTCACGGGTGCAAAGCTTCTCGTCGATAGCCGCCTTGATACCTATACCGACAGCACCTTCGTTTCCATAAGCCTGCGCTGTGTCGATTAACCGATATCCGGCACGGATCGCTTCAACAATGCCGGTTTTGCATTCCTCAGCATTGTTCACCTGATACGTTCCGTAGCCGAGCATTGGCATTTTTATGCCATTATTAAGTTCTTTGTATATCATAATGATACCTCCGTTTCGATTTTTTAACAGTGATTTTTGTTTGCTTGTCACAAACTGTTATGCAGAAAAATATACTTAAAATGTAAGTGCAGCAAATTCTTTCAGCCGCATCGTTTCTTTGATATTTTGAACAATTATTTCTTTTCATCCAACAGAATAACGCCTTCAGGCGGATTGCTGTCAATTGCACCCACAATGCGATGCGGAAGATACGGCTCTTCAAGAAAAGAAATATCTTCGTCGCTCAGCTTTACGGAAAGCGCACCGACAGCATCATCTAAATAGGACGGTTTTGTTGCTCCGATAATGGGAGATGCCACACCCTTTGCCCAATGCCACGCAAGTGCGATCTGTGACATCTTTACACCGTAACGCTTGGACAGCTTATGCACTCGCTGTACGATCTGCATATCCTGCT
>JBJESD010000033.1:0-19018 GCA_051882595.1 Oscillospiraceae bacterium
GTTGGTTAGAACGCCGCCCTGTCACGGCGGAGGTCGTGGGTTCGAGTCCCATTCGAGTCGCTTTAAGGCGGATTGCGATTGTTTGATTTTTAATCTTACCTTAGTGGAATGGAAACCTCAAGTCGTTTAAATGCGGATTTAGCTCATCTGGTAGAGCGCCACCTTGCCAAGGTGGAGGTAGCGAGTTCGAGCCTCGTAATCCGCTCCAACAACAAATTCGTCGTGGAAGTATTCACGGCGTTTTTTTTATCCCCTGCGCATATCCTTTCTACAAAAAGGTGTGCGCTTTTTTTAGTGGTGACCTTATTTTATATGTACAATTCCGCATTATTTGATTTTCTGCCTATTGCATTAATCAAAGGAATGTGATATAATAAAATGGAATATGAGTATCTATGCATAAATTCGCGTGACGTTATGTGAACAGAAAAGGGAATAACATGGAAAATACAGTTGAATCGAAGATAATCTACGGAAAAAACTCGGTCACGGAGGCGCTGACATCCGACGCCGAGCTTGATATACTATATGTGCAGAAGGGCGTTTCCCTCGGCAGGATAATTCCGCTGGCAAGGCAGCGCGGCGTTGTAGTAAAGGAGGTCAGCGATGAAAAGCTGACAGCAATGACGGGCACGTCAAAGCACGGCGGCGCTGCCGCATACCTCGCTGCGGCAAGCTATTCAACGGTGGAGGAGATACTCGCCGTATCAAAAGAAAAGGGCAAGCCGCCGTTTATCATCATCGCCGACGAAATAGAAGATCCTCACAACCTCGGCGCGATCATCCGTACCGCAGAGGCGGCTGGCGCAGACGGAGTGATCATCCCGAAGCGGCGCAGCGCTACGCTTAATGCTACGGTGTATAAGACCTCCGCGGGCGCGGCGGCTTGGATGAAGGTCGCTAGGGTGTCAAATCTTGTTGATACGATAAAGCAGCTTAAAAAGGAAAATATCTGGGTATACGGAGCGGAAGCCGACGGAACATCCTACGATAAAGCAGACCTCAGCGGCGGTATCGCACTTGTCATCGGCTCCGAGGGCTTCGGGCTGGGCAGGCTTGTTCGGGAGAACTGCGATATGATATTGTCGCTGCCTATGTACGGGAAAATAAATTCGCTGAATGCATCCGTAAGTGCAGGTATACTGATGTATGAGGTAGTTAAGCATCGTTAATTGATAATATGGGAGTGTAAAGATGTCCGATTATAATATTGATGATATTCTGGCAGAGATAGACAAGCGCCGCGACGGCGGCGACGACAGGGATAAATATTCGGCAAGCGTTACCGAGATAATCGGCGGCAACGAGCTTGAGCAGGCAATGCGCCGAAGCGGCGCGAAGCCTCGCCGCACCGAAGAGGAGATAGCCTTTGACGAGCGCAGCGAGGAGCTCCTCGCTCAGCGCCGCGCCGAGGAGCTTGCGCAGGCGGCACAGGCGGCAAAGGACAAGAAAGCCGCAAAGCGCGAGGAGCAGGAGCGTCTGCGTGCCGAGCGCGAGGAGCAAAGGGCACAGGCTGCCGCAATGCGCCGCGAAAGAGAAGCGCGCCGCGCCGCTGAGGAGGCGGAACGTCAGCGCATTGAGGCTGAGCGCGCCGCAGAGGAAGAGCGGCTGCGCAGGCTTGAGCAGGAGGCGCTCAGCAGACAGGAGCAGGCGGATGAAGCGGAGGAGCTTTCCGAACAAGCCGAGGAGATCTCCGGCTTTACCGCAGAGCTTTCATCTCCGGATGAGGCGGCGAAGCTGTTCTCCGAAACCGGCGAGCATGAGATGATTCAGCCGGAGAGCGAGTATGTTCAGCCTTTCTATAAGCCCGATGCGTCGGAAAGCGATGATGATATCATCTTCCATACGCGCGGCGACCTTGTTTCGACGGCTACGCAGCAGCTGCGCAAGCAGCAGCGCATTGAGGAGATAAACCGTGCTCTCCTTGCGGCGGATATGTCGGCGGAAAGCAGCGACGACCTGCTTAACTCCATCAATCCGATGGAGTCGCGCGCAAAGGCAGAGGTGGAGCTTAAGAACGCGTCCGGCGTTCCGGGAGATACGCTCACCGTTGCCGGCAACGACCTTAAGCGCCTTGCAGGCAGCGAGGACAGCGTAAAGGAGTACTCTCCCGTTACCTCGCGCAGAAAAAACGCCGAGCAGAGCGATTTCGGCGTTGACAGCATTATGAACACGGCTTCCGATAAGGACGACGATGTTGTGGAGTTTGCCACCGCAAAGCAGCGCAGAAGCAACGAGGCGCTTGTCGCTTCCCTCAATAAGAAGCTTAAGGAGCAGCGCGAGAAAAATCTTGAGATAGAGCGCACGGTAACTCTTTCCGATCTGTCGGAGTCCGAGCAGCTTCCGCCGCACGCGCTTAATATAGATGAAAAGAAGCTTATTGATACCGGTATTCTTGCAAAGCGCGATCCCATTCAGGCGATCCGCGAGGCGGATGAGCTTGCCGCGCGCAAAAAGCGCAGGATAGCAAGCTTTATCCTAGAGGATATCGAGGATGACGTTTCCGAGGCGCCCGAGAATGACGACGACGCTGAGAGCTATGAGCAGGAAGAAGAGGTCATCGACCTTGACGACGAGAATGTTATCATCGAGCGGCTTAAGCTTGCGTCAAGGGGACTTACCGGCAGACTTGTAATTCTTGCGCTGCTGATGGCTGCCGCGATATTCGCCGGCGTTGTGTTCAGACTGGATATCCGCGGCATTCCGATTATTTCAAAGCTTTGCAGCAAAAGCAGCACCATCAATTTCCTGTATACTAATCTCACGCTTGGCGTTCTCAGCTTTGCGGCTTGCTCAAGCGTTATCACAAACGGACTTTCCCGACTGGTGAAGCTCAGACCCGACAGCGATACGCTGTGCGCTTTCTCGCATATCGGCGCGCTTGCGGCTCTGATTGTATATCTTGATCAGCCGTCAATGCTTACGCTTAACAATACCCATGTCTTTCTGATAGTATCGCTGGGCTCGCTGTGCTTTAATACCGTAGCTAAGCTGTGCACGGTCAAGGCGGCGCAGAATAATTTCAGCCTTATCTCGGGCGACAGAAGCAAGTTCTTCATCGAGTGCAGCGGCGACGAGGGCTCGGAGAAGCTTGCACGCGGTCTCGGCACCGGAATACCCGTGGTAGCTTCTATGAGAAAGACCGAGCTGCTGTGCGATTTTATCGTGTCCACCTATTGTGAGGATGTTTCTGACCGAATTGCAAGATACGCTTCGCCTATCGTGCTGCTTTGCTCGCTTTTGTGCGGAGTAATGACCTATTGTATGTCGGTCAGCGAATACGTTATGCAGAATGTTTCGCTTGCCGCAGGCGCTGCTACGGCTGTTCTTGCCGTGGGCGCGACCTTTACGGGAGCGCTTGTGGTTATGCTGCCCATGCTTTCCGCCACAAAGTCGCTCGGCGTGAAGAATGCCGCAGTGCTGGGATACAGCGCGGTGGAGGACATGAACGAAACCACTGCTGTTCTGGTCGAAGCGAAGTCGCTTTTCCCCGTAAACTCGGTCAAGGTAAACAACATCTGGGACTACAACAAGAACGGCTCGAAGGGAACACAGCATATCCAGATAGACGATGCTATTATATTTGCCGCAAGTCTTGCCGTAAGCGCGGACAGCGTGCTTGCGGACGCGTTCTTCAATATGCTCAACTACAAGTCGGCTCTGCTTAAAAAGGTAAGCAACTGTGTATACGAGAGCAATCTCGGCGTTATGGGCTGGATAGGCAGCCGCAGGGTTCTTCTGGGCAACCGCGACCACATGAAATCTCACGGCGTGGCAGTGCCCGAGGCTAAAAAAGAAGCAGCCGTAAACAAGAACCACGACGAGGTGGTTTATCTTGCCGTAGGCGGCGAGGTGTGTATGCTGTTCTTTGTTCAGCTTACCGCTAATACGCAGGTCAAGCACCACATCAAAAAGCTTTCGGATAACGGTATCAGCCTTGTTATAAAGACGGTTGACGGAATGATTACCGAGGGAATGATAGCAGAGCTTTTTGATATCGGGGCAGAGGGCGTGCGCGTTATCCCGTACGAGGCGCACGAGGAGTTCGACGAGCGCACAAAGTATGTTTCAAAGGGCAGCGCTGCGGTCTCCTGCGATGGTACATTCAGCTCTTTTGCGTCGGCGGTAAACGGCTGCAAGAGTATTCATCGCTGCGTAAAGCTCGGCTGTATCATGCAGATAGCCGGTCTTGCGCTGGGCGTGCTTCTGGTGTTTATCTTCGCATTCTTAGGCAACTACGATGTAGAGACTGCCAAGGCGGCATACTATGACCCCTACCGCACCAACTACTTTGATATGTACAATGCATTCTATATATCGCTGTATAACCTTATCTGGCTTTTCATCACCGCAGCTTCGCAGGCGCTTGTACGCTTGAAAAAATGACGGCAGACGAGGAGTATATGCTGAAAGCTCTGGAGCTTGCCGAAAAGGCATACGCTCTGGGCGAGATACCCGTTGGGGCGATAGTTGTTTCACCCGACGGCGAGATAATCGGCGAGGGCTACAATAAGCGCGAAATGCTGAATTCTCCCACCGCACACGCCGAGGTGATAGCGATAGAGCAGGCGGCACAGCGCCTTTCGCAGTGGCGGCTTAGCGGCTGCACGCTGTATGTCACGCTGGAGCCCTGCCCGATGTGCGTGGGAGCCGTTATCAACTCGCGGCTTAAAAGAGTGGTGTACGGAGCCTTTGACGACAAGAACGGCGCGTGCGCTTCCGTGACCTGCCTGTTTGACAAAAAGTTCACTCATATCCCGTTTGTGCGAAGCCGGGTTCTGAGCGAGCAGTGCGCCGAGATACTTACGCGCTTTTTCAGGCAGCTGCGTGATAATGAGTAATACTAAAAGAACTGCACGCCGTTTTCCGAATCAAAGCTTCGGACGGCTTAGGAACCTTGAAATATATGTTTGCCGTACCATGCGATATACTTTGTGCGGTGCGGCGCTGCGCGGTTTTAGATACACGCTGCTGCGCAGTCACCTTATAATAAACACCGACACCTGCAATAGCTGCTGTGTCAACAAGGGAACAGAATGAACAGATACCAGAAGCTGGCAAACAATACTATCATACTGGCGATAGGGCAGTTCGGTTCAAAACTGCTTGTGTATGTAATGCTGAAGTTCTACACAAGTATGCTGGGAACGGACGGCTTCGGCGATGTTAATATCATCATTAACGCGTCGGCTTTGTTAATATCCGTGGTGACGCTCTCTATAAGCGAGGGCGTGCTTCGTTATGGTCTTGACAAGGGCAACAGCGGCAGGCACGTTTTCTCCATTGGCATCAATACCGCGGTGATCGGTCTTGTGATATTTGCCGCCGCAACTCCGCTGATAGGCTTCATTGACTTCCTTGCGGAATACAAGTGGCTGATATTTATGTATGTGTGCACGGGAAGCATAAAGGGAATATGCAGCATATATGTCCGCGCCCGCGGTCATGTAAAGCTGTATGCGGTAGACGGAATGCTGACAACCGCGGCGAATATCGTGTTCAATCTGCTGCTGCTGGGAGTGTTTGATCTCGGCGTTATGGGATATGTGCTGTCGGTATCGCTTGCCGATATGTGCTCTATTGTGTTCCTGTGCATAAAGGCGAAGCTGCCCCAAAAGTACCGTCCGCTGGGCAATGACAGGATGCTTCGCAATGCGATGATACGATACAGCCTGCCGCTTATGCCGACCACGATAATGTGGTGGATAATCAACGTGTCAGATACCTTTATGGTAAGGGCTATCCACGGCAGCGACGCTAACGGAGTATATTCATTCGCGTATAAATTCCCGAACCTTGCCGCCATCGTTGTCGGAATATTTCTTCAGGCGTGGCATATGTCCGCGATAACGGAGCGCAACTCCCGAACGATATCCAACTTTTATTCAAATGTGTTCAGCCTTATGCAGACGGTCATGTTCCTTGCCGTCGGAGGAATTATGCTTGTGCTTCGTCCGGTGATAATGCCGTTCTTCGGCAGCGAGGGCTTCGAGTACGCATATTTCTATGTTCCGTGCCTGCTGGGTGCAGTGCTGTTTCAGTGCTCCTCCAACTTCATGGGCAGCATCTACGAAGCAAGCAACAAGACGTCCCACAGCTTTGCGTCCTCGTTTATCGGGGCGGCGGCAAATATCGTTCTCAACCTGCTGCTGCTTCGTCCGGTAGGGGTTATCGGCGCGGCGATAGCAACGCTTGCAAGCTATGTTATTGTGTTTGTTTACCGCGTTATTGATACAAAAAAGTATCTGTACATGAAGATAGATTACCGCAAAACGGCGGTCAATCTTGTTCTCGTTGTGGGAATGGCGTGCTCGGTAATGTTCCTTGAGTACGGGCTTATGCAGAATATGATAAACTGCGTGCTGTTCATCGTGCTGGCAGCTATCAATTTCCGCAGTGCGATAAACGCAGTTAAGCTGTTTATTTCAAGACGTGCAAATCCCACAGACTCGAATGCGGCGCAATAAAAAAAGACGGCATACATCCGTCTTTCAGCTTGATGAAAAAGTCAAATATCAGGCTGGCGAGAAATCGTCAGATGCACGAATAACACTTCGTGTTACTCTGAAGCGTTGCTACGACTAGCCTTTGTGGCAGTTGCCCCTCTGTTGCCCGACGTCCTGTCGGGCTTTGGGGGCAACAGCGCTGACGTCCTGTCTGCGCTGTCGTAGCGGCGTGACGCCGCAGATGGCGGTTTATCGACAGACTGCAAAGACGGCATACAATATGCCGTCTTTGCAGAAATCATATTCACATCAGAGGTACTTCGCTAGGTTCTTTTCGGAGGTCTTTACGATATTGAGCAGTGCGCTTGCCTGCTTCGGAAACTCCTGCTCGATGCGCGAGGTGGAGATGCGCTCGTCCTCGGTGCCGTTTGACGATGCACTGCGCGCCTTGATATCCTCGACCGACATTGCAGCGCTGGTAAGTCCCGATACGCTTTCGGCGGAGATACTGAACGTGTTCTCGTCGTTGTTTTTGTCAGCGCTGTATACCATGCGGTAGCTTCTGTAAACGGCAAGCGAAAGATACGAGCCTATCGCCTTTGCAAGCTCGTTGTTCTTCGCTTTAAGCAGCAGCGAATAGATTATCTCGATGGAGTTTGTCAGCAGCTTTTTTTGCAGATGTGTGGCAGCGCCGGAAATCGGACCGTCATATCTCTCTGCGATGGTGCTTTCGGGAAGCTCCTCGCCGGTGACGTTTCCGCCGTTGCTCATGGGAGAGCGCCCGAGAAGATAATCGACCGAGACATTATAGTAATCGGCTGCGCGCACCAGAAAATCAAGTCCGCATTCGCGCTTTCCGTTTTCGTAATGTGACAGAAGCGCCTGCGTGACCTCAAGGTCGGCTGCGACCTGCTTCTGACTGAGCTTTCTCTCTTTGCGCAGCAGCGTCATTATACGCGGAAAATCCTTGTTCATATATTTTCTCCTAATTTTTCGTCTGATTTACAATTACGCAAATCACATTCTCTGTTTGTGTCATAAGGTGCGGAAATGCGCTGTATAACTTCCCCAAAACAGAACGCAGCTCCGACTTAATTCCTTATTGTATATTATAACTTTAATATTCCGATTTGTAAAGCGGCATATTATACAAAAAAACGACATTTCTCTAGGATAATATTCATAATTCAGGCGGTTGTTATGCGGTTTCGCCGGGTTTTGGATGTTAACTTACTGTCATTCGGAGGTCAAAAGCATGAAAAACTACTACCTTTATCTTATACGCCACGGAATAACGCAGGGCAATCTCGACGGAAAATACATCGGACAGACCGACCTTGCGCTGTGTCCCGAGGGAGCCTCGACTATCCGCTCGCTCGCGGATATGGAGGTTTACCCTGCGGTGCAGAAGGTGTACAGCTCGCCGCTTAAGCGCTGCCTTGAAACCGCGGAGATAATCTATCCCGACCGTCAGCTTATGATAGTGGACGAGATAGCGGAGATGGATTTCGGCGATTTCGAGGGCAGAAAGCAGGAGGATATCGCTTCTCTTCCCGAGTACGTCAAGTGGATAAAGGGCGGCGCGGAAGCGTGTCCGCCAAACGGAGAGAATTACGGCGACTTTACCCTGCGCTGCATCAGCGGACTTGATATTATCTTCAGCGACATGATGGCAAAGGATGTTGCCCGTGCGGCGGTGATAACCCACGGCGGAGTTATCACCAACCTGCTGGCAGGCTACGGACTTCCCAAGGGCAGACCTGCGGACTATATGTGCGGTCCGGGCGAGGGCTTCGAGATAATGCTTTCCACCTTCCTGTGGCAGAAAGGACCGGCGTTTGAGATAAGCGGACGTATAGTGTGATGTGTGAAACGGCTAAAAGGAGCAGAAAATGACAAGCGATGAATTGAAGATTAAACTGTTTGAAGCGATGGTGCCGCATTATTGCTACTCCATAGGCAGCGAGGAAAACGGCCGCGTGTGCATGGTAGAGAGCGGCGGAAAGTGGCAGGTGTATTTCTGTGAGGACGGCGAAAAGCTGGACTTAACGGAGTACGCGGATGAAGCGGCTGCCTGCGGTGAAGTGCTGCGCAGGCTAAGCGAATGAAGCGCGCGGCGGCTCTGCTCGCTCTGCTTTTGCTGCTGACGGGCTGTGCGGACGGTGCGGCTTCACAGCCGACGGAGCTTGTTCCTCCATTCTGGCTTGCGGAGGATACGTCCACCGGCAACAGGCTGTATCTGCTTGGCTCTATGCACGTTGGTGAAAGCAATACGGTGTATCCGGATTATGTGATGGATGCGTATGAGCAGAGCACAAAGATACTGGTAGAGGTGGATACCAAGGCGGAGGATACGGAGAAATCGAAAGGGGCGGAGTATCTGCTGTGTCCGGAGGGAACGGACGCAAGGCAGTATTTCGGCGAGGACTACGACCGTGCTGCGGATTTTTTCGGCAGCAAAGGAATATACCGCAGGAGCTATGACAGATACATCCCCTATTTCTGGGCTTCGGTGGTTTCGACCACTGCGGCGGCGGAGTGCGGACTGTATTCCGAATACGGCACGGAGAGCGTCTTTATTTCTCTGGCGCACGCTGACGGCAAAGAGGTAGTGCAGATAGAAAGCTATGAGGAGCAGTACCGCATGATGTCCGAGATACCGATGTCCGTCCAGCTTTATTCGGTGCTCAGCTGTATCGGCGAGGATAATTATGCAGAGCAGCTTGGCTCAACGCGTGAGCTGTACAACGCATGGGCAACATTTGACGAAGCCGCGCTGGGCGCGCTTAATGAGGATATATACAAGGATGTGCCGCAGGAGCTTGAAGCCGACTACGGCATATTCATGGAGAAGATGTACTATTCGCGTCAGCGGAAGATGGCACAGGCGGCTATGGATGCTCTGGCTGCTCCGGCTGCTCCGGCTGCGCCGGAAAGCGGGAGCACGTCCTTTATGCTGGTGGGAGCGGCGCACTTTTTCATCGAGGAGGATATACTCACGCTTCTGGAAAAAGACGGATACCGCATAAGTGAAATTCGTCCCGAGGAAGGCAAAGAGGCGGCTTGATTTGCGGCATTGTCTGAAAAGAACAAATGTTCGCGGCTGCGTTGCAAGTTTAGGATTTGATATGCCCGGATTATCTCCATGCATTTCATAAACAACATTATAAAAGGAGAATTAAGTATGAAAAGATTATTATGTGCAGTGTTGGCTGCCTGCGTAACCCTTGCTGCGGTCGGCTGCGGCAAGGAGGACGGCGGTTCGTCCGTAGGTGAGCAGACCGACGCTGCGACAAGCTCTGAAACCACATCCGCAACAACCTCCGCAGGCAGTGATAACAGCATTGCCGAAGCTGAGACGGAAGAAACCGCGGTGGATTATTCATCGCTCAGCGAAGAGGAGATATATGCGCTGATGGTGGAGCGCTCGCTGATGACAACGGGCGACATGACGCGCATGGCAAACGTACTGTGCAAAGCGGCAAACGGAGAGGACATCACTGCGGCGTACATAGGCGGCTCTATCACGGAGGGCTATCACGACAACCTCACCCTTGCAACGGAGCAGAAGTGGGCGAAAATGTGCACGACATGGCTGGACGAGCAGTTCCCCGACGCTGCGGTGAACTATGTCAACGCAGGCCTCAGCGGAACGCCCTCTATCCTCGGCAATATGCGCCTTGAGCGCGATGTGCTGTCCTATGACCCCGACATCGTTTTTGTGGAGTTTGCGGTAAACGACGGCGACGCACAGGCATATCATAATTCTTACGAGTCGCTTGTACGCACGCTGCTTACGCAGGAAAAGGATATCGCGGTGGTGCTGCTGTTCACGATAGTTGAGAACGGTCACACCTGTCAGGAGTATATGTCGAAGATCGGCGAGCACTACGGTCTGCCGATGATAAGCCTGCCCGATTCGATGTGGGTCGAGATACAGGAGGGCAGAATGACATGGCAGGACTATTCAGGCGACCGGTCGCATCCCCATGTCGAGGGCAGCAAGCTTATCCGCGACCTTATCGTAAACTACTACAACGCGGTTCTTCCCGAAGCCGCACAGAACGCCGGCGAGGTGGACAAGAACCTGCCCGACCCGATTTACAGCGCCGACTATATGAATATGCACTTCCTTGAAAGCACAAATCTTGAGGTTGAGGCCGAGGGCTTTGTCGAGTATGAAACATACCACTGGTTCAAGAACGGCTGGTTCTATAAGGGAACAGACGGCGCTTCGCTGAGGTTTACGGTGGATTGCAGCAAGCTTGCTATGGTGTTCAAGGCAAACAACAGCAGCGTCTATGGCGATGCGGAGATCTATATCGACGGCGAGCTTACAACAACGGTTTCCTCAAATATGGAGAGCGGCTGGAACAATCCCGAAACACATTACATTATCGACAACGCAGAGTCGGCTTCTCATGATGTGGAAATAAAGGTGCAGGGAGGAACTCCGTGCTGCTTCTATATCATGGGCTTTGCTTACTGCGAATAATGCTGCACGGACCGTCTGCGAGGCGGCAAATGCCGCCCGCCGGCGGTGAAATAATGGGTTTTGTGCAATATCAATAAATTACCAACGCTAAATTCTACAAAACAGCAAAACGATTTACCGCGAAATTTGTGGATTTTTTAACGGAGATATGTTATAATCATTAAGTAATGCAATTTCAGTATGGTAGTCATATCGGAATTGATATATCTCGTTGGGTGCCTTTCGGTATCCAACGGTTTTCCGTGTGTGCGGAAATCAAAGCTACTGCTGCCAAAACGGCGGTGAAAATATTAAGGAGGCTAAAAAATGGCTTTTAAAAAGTGCGCAGTTCCTTTTGCCGGAACTGCAGAACAGGAAGCACAGCTCAAGGCTGTAATCGCTGAGCATGCGGATGACCGCGGCGCTCTGATGCCCGTGCTTCAGAAGGCTCAGGAAATCTACGGCTACCTGCCCATCGAGGTGCAGACAATGATTGCAGAGGGCATGGACATCCCGCTGGAGAAGGTTTACGGTGTTGTTACCTTCTATGCGCAGTTCTCCCTTAATCCCAAGGGCAAGTACAGAATTTCTGTATGCCTTGGTACTGCCTGCTACGTTAAAGGCTCCGGCGATATCTTCAATGCGCTTTCTGAGAAACTGGGAATCAAGGGCGGCGAGATCACTCCCGACGGCAAGTTCTCTCTTGACGCGTGCCGCTGCATCGGTGCGTGCGGTCTTGCTCCCGTACTCACTGTTAACGAGGATGTTTACGGTAATCTGACCGTTGACGATGTTGATAAGATCCTCGCAAAGTATGAATGATCGCTGATTAATAAAGTATTTTAACAAAACAGGAAGGATTAAGCTATGATTAAGACTATTGCGGAGCTTAACGCTGTTAAGGAAAAGACCGCCGAGGTCGTAAAGACCCGTGTTGACTGCGTAGACAACGGCATCAAGGATGTCCTCATTTGCGGCGGTACAGGCTGTGATTCCAGCGGCTCCAAGAAAATTGTTGAATGTCTCAAGGAGGAGATCGCTAAGGCAGGTCTCCAGGACAAGGTTAACGTTATCACAACAGGATGCTTCGGTCTGTGCGCACGCGGACCTATCATGATCGTATACCCCGAGGGTTCTTTCTACGCTCATGCTTCTGTTGAAAAGATCCCCGAGATCGTTGAGGAGCACCTCAAGAACGGCAACCCCGTTAAGAAGTACCTCTATGAAGAAACTGTTGAGGGCGACACCATCAAGTCCCTTAACGATACTGCTTTCTATGCTAAGCAGAGACGTGTTGCACTGCGTAACTGCGGTGTTATCGACCCCGAGAATATCAACGAGTACATAGCACGCGACGGTTATCAGGCTCTTTATAAGGTTCTTACCACAATGAGCCAGGACGACGTTGTAAAGTGCATGCTCGACTCCGGTCTGAGAGGCCGCGGCGGCGCAGGCTTCCCCACAGGCAGAAAGTGGCAGCTTGCCAAGGACCTCGTAAAGGACGCAGACCAGAAGTATGTTTGCTGTAACGCAGACGAGGGCGACCCCGGCGCGTTCATGGATCGTTCCGTACTTGAGGGCGACCCCCATGCTCTTATCGAGGCTATGGCTATCGCTGGCTACACTATCGGCGCAAATCAGGGCTATGTTTACGTTCGTGCAGAGTACCCCATCGCTGTAAAGCGTCTTCAGATCGCTATCAATCAGGCAGAGGCAGAGGGTCTGCTGGGCGACAACATCTTCGGCACAGACTTCAGCTTCCGTCTTGGTCTCAGACTGGGCGCAGGCGCATTCGTATGCGGCGAGGAAACCGCTCTTATGACCTCTATCGAGGGCAACCGCGGCGAGCCGCGTCCCCGTCCTCCGTTCCCTGCTGTCAAGGGTCTGTTCGAGAAGCCCACAGTACTCAACAACGTTGAGACCTACGCAAACATTCCTCAGATCATCCTCAACGGTGCTGAGTGGCACGCTGCTATGGGTACCGAGAAGTCCAAGGGTACAAAGGTATTCGCAGTAGGCGGCAAGATCAAGAACACCGGTCTTGTTGAGGTTCCCATGGGTACAACTCTGCGCACCGTTATCGAAGAGATCGGCGGCGGCATCCCCAACGGCAAGAAGTTCAAGGCTGCACAGACAGGCGGACCTTCCGGCGGATGCATTCCTCCCGAGCACCTCGATATCCCGATCGACTATGATAACCTCATCGCTATCGGCTCCATGATGGGCTCCGGCGGACTTATCGTTATGGACGAGGACAACTGTATGGTTGATATCGCCAAGTTCTTCCTCGAGTTCACCGTTGACGAGTCCTGCGGTAAGTGCACACCCTGCCGTATCGGTACAAAGCGTATGTATGAGATGCTTGAGAAGATCACTCAGGGCAAGGCTACCATGGAGGATCTTGACAAGCTTGAAAAGCTCTGCTACTACATCAAGGACAACGCACTCTGCGGTCTGGGTCAGACTGCTCCCAACCCCGTTCTTTCCACACTCCGTTACTTCAAGGACGAGTATATTGCACATATTCAGGACAAGACCTGTCCTGCCGGCGTATGCAAGGATCTGCTTAAGGTTACTATCATTGCCGACAAGTGCAAGGGCTGCTCGCTGTGCTCCAAGAAGTGCCCCGTAGGCGCTATCAGCGGCGTTATCAAGAGCCCGTTTGAGATCGATCAGAGCAAGTGCATCAAGTGCGGCGTCTGCATCGATAACTGTAAGTTCGGCGCAATTGTCAAGGCTTAATTGAAAGGAAGGAACAGTTGATTATGGTTAATATTAAGATAAACGGCATCGACTGCCAGGCTCCTCAGGGTTCTACTATCCTTGAAGCCTGCCGCATTGCCGGTATTAGAATTCCTACTCTCTGCTACCTCAAGGATATCAACGCTATCGGCGCCTGCCGTATCTGCGTTGTTGAGGTAAAGGGCGCAAGAAGCCTTGTTGCTGCCTGCGTATACCCCATCAACGAGGGCATGGAGATCTTCACAAACTCCCCCAAGGTAGTTGCAAGCAGAAGAACAACTCTCGAGCTGCTGCTCTCCAATCACAAGAGAGAGTGTCTGTCCTGCGTAAGAAGCGGAAGCTGCGAGCTTCAGGCTCTTGCTAACGAGTACGGCGTAGATGAGACCTACTTCGAGGGCGCTATGACAAACGCCGAAATAGACGACAGCGCTGCACACATGATCCGCGACAACAGCAAGTGCATCAGCTGCCGCCGCTGTGCTGCTGCTTGTGCAAAGACACAGGGCATCGGCGTTATCGGCGCAAACGAGCGTGGTTTCGCAACAGAGATCACCTG
Organism: Oscillospiraceae bacterium; assembly: GCA_051882595.1. GTDB lineage: Bacteria > Bacillota > Clostridia > Oscillospirales > Ruminococcaceae > CAG-115. The sequence continues at coordinate 14,219 of JBJESD010000033.1, forward strand.
CGCATTCGATATGCCTCTTGCCGATACTGCCTGCGTTTCCTGCGGTCAGTGTATCACAGCTTGTCCTACCGGCGCTCTGTCCGAGAAGGACGACACCCAGAAGGTTCTCGACGCTATCGCAGATCCCGACAAGTTCGTTGTTGTACAGGCTGCTCCCGCAGTTCGTGCATCTCTCGGTGAAGCCTTTGGTTATCCCGTTGGCACAAATGTTGAGGGCAAGATGATCGCTGCTATGCGCCGTCTTGGCTTCGATAAGGTGTTCGACACCAACTTCTCCGCTGACCTCACCATCATGGAAGAGGCAAACGAGTTCATCGGCAGAGTTCAGAACGGCGGCACACTTCCTATGATCACATCCTGCTCTCCCGGATGGATCCGCTACTGCGAGAACTACTTCCCCGAGTTTATTCCCAACCTTTCTTCCTGCAAGTCTCCCCAACAGATGTTCGGCGCAGTTGTAAAGACATACTACGCTGAGAAGATGGGCATTGACCCCAAGAAGATCGTAAGCGTTTCCGTAATGCCCTGTACTGCTAAGAAGTACGAGATAGGCAGAGAGGATCAGAACGCAGCAGGCGTTCCCGACCTTGATATTACTATCACGACAAGAGAGCTTGCACGTCTTATCAAGAAGGCAGGCATCATGTTCAACGAGCTTCCCGACGAGCAGTGCGACAGCCCGCTCGGCACAGGCACAGGCGCTGCTGTTATCTTCGGCGTAACGGGCGGCGTAATGGAGGCTGCTCTGCGTACCGCAGTATGGACTCTCGAGGGCAAGAAGGATGGTACTCCTATCGAGTTTACAGAGGTTCGCGGCGTAGAGGGCATCAAGGAAGCTACATACAACGTTGCAGGCATGGAGGTTAAGGTTGCTGTTGCATCCGGTCTTGCTAATGCTAAGGCTCTTCTCAAGAAGGTTAAGGCAGGCGAGGCTAACTACCACTTCATCGAGATCATGGGCTGCCCCGGCGGCTGCGTAAACGGCGGCGGACAGATCATTCAGCCTGCTGAGGTTCGCAACTTCACAGACATCCGCGCTGACAGAGCTAAGGTTCTTTACGGAATCGACTCTGCAAACGCACTCAGATTCTCTCACGAGAACCCCGATATCAAGGCGCTCTATGATGAGTACCTCGGCGAGCCCAACAGCCACAAGGCTCATGAAATTCTGCACACATCCTACAAGGCACAGAAGCTGTCCAAGTAACGTGCATTAAGTGAATGACATATGCCCTCCGCATTATGCGGAGGGCACAGTCTGTCGAAAAAGTCCCGTTGGGACTTTTCCGACAGGTTCTCCGCAAAAGCGGAGGTCGGAATGGCTAACGCCATCCCGAGTCGTCCCTCCTGCGCGCAGAGCCGCTTTGCGGCTCCACACTTGTCGGGACAGCGGTATTTTTTGCGAGGGAAACCCTCGCAAAAAATAGATTACAAATGCTCGCTGCGCGAGCATAAACTGAGTTTTTCGACAAGCTGTGCCCTCCGCATTATGCGGAGGGCATTGTTTTTATCATAGGGAGCAGCGCTCAATCCTGCCTGACAGGCGGTGAGCAGAACAGCGGCTGAAGCTGCCTGCCGTCCAGCGCAGCGAGTAGCGTCTGCGGCAGCAGCGAAAAATCCGCTATCATCGAGAACGGCTTGTTTTCGCTGTCGTCCTGATAGGCAGGGACGAAGTACAGGTGCTTATAGTTACGCAGTGTGCCGATGTTCTTTGCCGCACCAGAGAGCGCGTCGTTGGTAGAAACGGCGATAACAACCGGTCGCTGATTGCGCAGGTGACTTTTCACCGCCATGCATACAGGGCTGTCTACAATTCCCAGCGCGATTTTTGCTAAGGTGTTTCCTGTGCAGGGCGCAACCACCAGTATATCGAACATCCTTTTAGGTCCTATCGGCTCGGCGGAGGGAATATCCGAGATTATGTCGCTGCCTGTTATCCTGCGCAGCCTTTCGATGTGCTGCGCTGCTGTGCCGAACCGCGTATCAAGCGAATAAGCGTTGTAGGACATTATCGGGGTAACATGGCAGCCGAGTGCCACAAGCCGCTCTATCTCGGTAAACACCCTTTCAAAAGTGCAGAAGGAGCCGCACACGCATACCCCAACCTTTAGCCCATTAAGTTTGTCGGTATCGTTCATATATATTAACTCCGCTGTGCAGACCGCTGCGGAGTGTCCTCCTTTCGTATCGGGTTGACAGGCGGGCTGTGCTTATGCTTATGCGTTCGCGAGTATTACCTCCGCTATCGCCTCGCCTGCGGTCTTTGGTGAGATTTTACCGGGCAGTCCCGACGCAAACAGATGCCGCACGCCGTATTTATCCGCAAAGCGTGCCGCATTTGTCGGGTCTACGGAAGCAAGCTCTACAAACAGCGAGCTAGGGCTCATCAGACGAAAATGCTCTTCTGAGAACAGCTCCGCAGGCACGGTGTTGATTATCACATCGGCACTTTCGCAAAGCTTCTGAAGCTCCGGCAGCTCTGCGGAGCGGTTGAATTCCAGCTCTGCCCTGACGCGCTGCTCCGCATTTCTTGCACATACGCACACATTGCAGCCTAAGCTTCTCAGATACCTTGCGCATATCAGAGCTATCCTGCCGCCGCCGGTTATCACTGCGTTCGAGCCGCCGAGTGAAAACTCGGTGTTCTGTATGATCAGCGCGAGAGCAGCCTCTGCGGTAAGGGCGGCATTTTTCAGCGTAAGCGGCTCCTGTGCGTAGTAGTCCACAAGCTTAAGTCCGTTGACGGTGCACAGCTGTAGAAGCTCTGGCGAGCTGCCGCCCGAGAACACTGTGCCGCCGCTTTCTGCATATTCTGTCACAAGTGACAGTGGAAGTGCCGCGTCATGCAGCGGCGCATTGATTTTGCCGTTTATCATAAACGGGAGAGGAAGCACCACAGCGCCGTATCTGCCGGAGGCAGGCGGAAAACCGACAAGTCCCAGTGCATTTACAGTGCGCCTTTGCATTATAGCCTGCGCGGCGTAGATACTGCGGCGGTCACCGCCGATAAACAAAAATCTGTTGTCCATATGTGCCTCCGAAATACGTTCCCATGCATACTGTCCTGCCTGAATTATTGTATGCAGCGGCTTTACTTTCGGTGATAGTAACATCGGGGGATTACAGCACAAAAAAGCCGATTCTGAAATAAATCAAAATCGGCTTTTTTGTGTGAAATAAATTCGGTTACGGCTTCTGACCGAAAAGCGGTGAGCCGCCCTTAAGGATGAGTATATGCTGTGCATTTCCTGCGGAGTAGTCGTTGCCGAGGTTGAAGTCCGTCCAGTCGGCTCGTGTTATTCTGACTTGAATCGTCATGCTGTCGCCTGCGGCGAAGCTTCCCCCGGAGAACTTTATTGCGCATTTTGTGTCGCAGTCTTTGCCTTTCATGGAACTGAATGCAGCGTTTACCGAAGAGGTGAGCGCCGAATAGCCTCCCGCACCGTTGAGGGCGGCGTGGTCGCACCAGAAGCAAAGGTCATTGCTGCCGTCCGCAGTGAAGAAGTAGTCTATCTCCAGCTTTGATAGGTCGATAGCAGCGCCTGTGTTGTTGGTGATGTTAAGCGTAAACTGGATGGTGTTTCCCATTCCGCTTACCGCGGACTGCTCAAGGCTTACAGTAATGCCGTTGTCCTCAGCGTTGGGTTTGGTGGGCTTTGAGGTGGTTTGCTGCGATGCGGAGGTTGTTCCGCCTGTCGCGGTGGTCACGGGCTTGGGATTGCTTATGCTCTTTCCGTCGGGCTCTGCGCCGAAAACCAGCTTGCCTCTCTCGTACAGCGCCATGCACTCCGCCCTGATTTCGGTAGAGCCATTTGTGCCGATAAGCAGCTGATACGAGGGGTCGTTGGAGGGATCCCATACTCCGCTGTTGGAGGTTATGCGGAACTGGACTTCCTTTTTATATGCGCTCTGACCGCCGGGGTATATCTTCGTGCCCGAAAAGTCTATCGAAACATAGTAGATGTGCTTTGCTTCGTTGTGGCAGAAGATACCGCCGCTTTTTGCTCCCTCGCTGTAATTGGTGGTAACGGTTAGGTCTGCCGCGGTGCCGCCTGCATTGTAGATTTCGCTGAGATCCATGTAGTAGCGCAGCTCAAGGTTATCCGTCACTCTTGCCGGCCACGAGGTCTTGTTGTATACCACAGCCTTTATCTCGGTGAAGCCGTTGCCCTGTGCGTTGGTGCGGTACTCGACATAAAGCTCCTCGCCAACGGGCTCGATAGCGCCGAAGTTCTTTATGGTCTTGCCGCCGTATTTGCCGTACATTTTCGCCAGCACACCCACAAAGCCGGCGTTATAGTCGCAGGCGACCTCGTTGCAGTTATAGTCCGAGACTGTATCGGTATAACCGTCGCTTCCGTTAGGACCGCCTACGAGTGCGCCGTAAAGGGTATGGCGGTGATAGCCCGGCTCGCTCATGTTGTCCGCCCAGCTTCCCTGTGCGGTACGGTGGTGAGGGTGCTCCGGCGGATTATTGCCGAAGCCCACAACGTAGCTTCTGCCGCTGCTTCCGAGGGCGTAATCTATCTGGCTCTCGTAGAAGTCGGTGTAGGTTTTCTTTTTGGCTGACGGACATCCGTTCCAGTCGGAGTAGACAGCCGCGATAAATGCGGAGGTGGTGGCGTATCTAAGGCTTCCCCAGCCGTCAAGCCACGCAAGACCTTTGGGGGTATAGGCGATGCGCTCGCCGCCCGTGCCTGTCGTCCACCAGTCGAGGTTCTTTTCAACGATGTCCTTGTAGGTCTGCTTGCCGGTAAGCTTTGCAAGCATCAGCGCCGCGCCGATAGACACATCATCCCA
>JBJESD010000034.1:0-11866 GCA_051882595.1 Oscillospiraceae bacterium
AATACTTTTCCGCTAACGACCTAATCAGTAAGATGACCGAAAAGGAACACGACAGACTTTATGCTATTCTGGCAAACGGCGGTGCTCTGGGCAAGGACCTTGAGCCGAAGATAAATCCTGAATACATCAGAGAAGTCAGGAGGAAGCTGCCTATCCTATCTATTCTCGGGGCAGCCTGCTACCGGTATATGCTCAACGGGAACTGCAGTGTTGGATTTGCAATGATACGCTGCTCGGAGCTTGGAACAGGTGAACAGAGCGCAGACGAACTTGTGACTGAAATAGGCGAAACACGTCACATTGACCGCACGGCAATTGACACGGACGAGCAGGAAATGAAGCCTATGCCGTACATCACAGAGGCTGTGATACCAGGATCAGTTTTTGACGGTTCTATCACATTTTCGCCGCAGGCAACAGAAGTCGAAAAGGCGGCGATCTACCACGGCATAAAGCTGATAAATCATCTTGGCGGTAAGTCGGCACGCGGATATGGCAGAGTTGAGATAACGGCAGACCAGGAGCTTGATGACAGTGCATATATGGCTGTATATAACACGGCTGATATCGACTTCATCAAGTCATTCATCGCAGGTACGTGATATGGTTTACAGGCTGACATTCACGGTTAAAACACCGATAATAACGCAGACAGACATTCATCTTGACGCGCTTTTCAGTTTTGTTTCCCCGGCGGCACACAACAAAGACTATCATATTACGCGATTTACAGAAGCCAAGCAAATAAAACAGCTTCCGATTCCGATAGACGCTGTCAAACGCGGCAATACATGGGTTTTCTGCTGTTCAGCAGCGGACTACAATGACGCTTCGCCAATATGTGAGAGCGCGACAAAACGACATGACGGGACAGATGCTATGTATTATCACAGGGCGCTTACACCGCGCGCAGGAATTGACAAGGACGTAATGCTGAAGCTGTACGGTGTTGTATGCAGTTCGGTTTCGTTCCTACTGTCCTCCAGTAATCGCGCGGAAGTTGAGCGATACGCTCGGCGCGTTAGATTCATCGGATCCATGAGCAAGCAGGGGTTTGGAGAAGTAACAGGTTACACCCTTGAAGAAATCGGTGGTAGTTGGGAACAGTGTATTACTGACGGTAGCAAGGCATTAAGAAATATCCCTGCGTATCTGCTTGAAAACGAAACGCGTTCTATTGAATGCTGTCGTACTCCGTACTGGCTGCCTGACGGTAAAGAACCGTGCGCGGCAGTGGGAGAATTCGCGCTGATTTCTACAGAAGCGTTTCTTTCGGAGTACAAGAGATGATGATAAAAGATATCAAGGGCGGCGGTTTCATGCTAAGCGACTGTATCAAGCTAGCTCCGACGCTTGAATTCAGGCGAAAGCATGATGAAGCACTAAAAATCATTGAGCTGTTTTTATCGACAGTGAAACACCCGGCAGTATCCTGCGGAGGCGGAAAAGACGGCACAGCGGCTCTTATTCTGGCACAGGAAATAAAGCCTGATATCACAGTAATTTGTGCCGACCCTCCAAATCCGCTTGATGGCCGCAAAGAACATCTTGACGACCTTTTCAGCCTTATAAGGGGCGAACTCATTCGTGTACCCTACGACTGGAATGTCAAGGCTGTTTTAAGCGGCGCAGAACCATATCCTGAGGGGTTGAAAATGAAACGGCTGAAACAGGCACAGATTGATAACGGCATTGACGGTATCATCTGGGGGTGCAGAAATTCCGAGAGCCGGGCGCGCAGTATCAACTTCGCAAGGCAGGGATACATATACAGGGTTTCAGACGGCACTTGGCGCTGTCAGCCTATTGCGAAATGGACTGCAGAGGACGTTGTTGCGCTTGCCTTTGCGTGCGGATATCCGGTAAATCCGCTATATGAAAACCTTGAGGGTATGGCTAGTATAAATGATATCCATGACGGGACGTGGTTTCCGCATGGTATCAATGACAGCAAGCAGTGGTGGATAAAGAAATATTATCCACAGCATTATGAGGATTTTCTTGCGGCGCAGAAGATTTACAAGAATAATTCGCCGGAATGCAGATTTTAATACATTTTGATTAGGAGGGCACAAATAAGCAATGCAGCACGTAGAAGATAACGAACAGATGATACTTATTCGTTGGGCGCAGTTTGAGAGCGGCAAGCACCCCGAATTATCGCTGTTGTTCCATGTGCCGAACGGCGGCAAGCGCAACAAGGCCGAGGCGGCACGGTTCAAGGCAATGGGAGTGCAGGCGGGAGTTCCCGACCTGTTTCTCCCAGTGCCGCGCGGCGCATATCACGGGCTGTTCATCGAAATGAAAGCGCCAAAGGGGAGAACCTCGGAAGCGCAGAACTGTTGGATAGAAAAACTCAAGAACAACGGATACGCGGTCGAGGTGTGCTACGGATTTGAGGCGGCTCAAAAAACGCTACTTTCATACCTTGATGAAAAATAAATCGTTTTGCAATCAATTGCAAACAAGGAGGTGTAACTTATGGCAAAGAAAAGAAACTGCAGAAGAACGCCGGAGGAAGTGAGCATTCACGAAGAAGCGGTGAAATTACGGAAAATGACTGACGCACAACTGGTCGAGAAAGTCCGTTCTGCACTTAACGCAACCTCAAATGCATCTACAAAGTTTGACGAACTCGGCAAGGCGGCTAACCGCACGGCTGAATTCCTTGAGGCGCTTAATAATGCCAACATTCCAGGCATTGGAAAGGTCACGAAAAAGAAACTCTCTACTTTTGCAAAAGAAAACGGATATATTTAATAAAGGGGAACGGACGATATGACGATTACAGAATTAAAAAGCTACTATTTGCTCGAAGATGCCATTCGGGATACCAAAGAAAGGATTGCGAAAATTGAAGCAAAACTCTGTTGCTCAAGCGCATTTGGCACAAGCGGAATACCCAAAAATCCTACACCACGAAACCATTCGGAGGACAACTTTATTGATCTTGCATACCTTAAAACCGAACTTGAGGCACAGGTTAAGGAATACGAGATGCTGAAGGTGCGCATTGAGCGTTATATTGCGAGTATTCCCGATTTGCTCATTAAGAGAATCATGGAGAAGCGAGTGCTTGAGCATAAGGTTTGGAAGAATATTGCCGAAGAACTCGGAGGCGGTAACACAAAAGCCTCGGTCAAGATGATGTACTATCGTTACATATCGGATAATCCCGGATAACCCGGATTGATTTGTTACAAATGTTTCCCATGTCACAAATGAAGCGTGATATAATATATTCATAATCTAATGCAATACACTCCTCAATTTTTGCGTTCTCGCCCAGGGCGCTGTATAAAATTGAGGAGGTTTTATGTTAACCAACAAAAAGAATGCAGAAATCAAAGCTGTCGAAATGCCGCCGATAAAAGAGTATCTGAAAGAGATACAGCGCGACGGCAGCGAGCTTGGAGCAGAGGAGGTTTTGAAAGAAACCTTTGAATGGCTGGATTCACGCGGGGCAAAAGGCGTAGTATCTGTTCAGCTGGTAGAGCAGTACGCTTTTTCTGTTGCACGGTGGATACACCTTGAGCGGCTCATATCCAAGTACGGATACATTGCCAAGCACCCTACCACCGGCGCGCCGATTCAGTCCCCGTATGTTGTAATGTCGCAGTCATACATGAAACAGGTCATTGCGATTCGCGGAGAAATCAATCTTCTGCTGAAAGACGCACACCCCACACCAACCGCCTATGTCCGGGAGGTGGTTTACGGTGAGTAATGAACTGAACTACTACCTCGCTGACATTGAGGAGCTTATCCCTTATGCCAGAAATGCCCGGACGCATTCCCCTGCACAAATCTCACAAATAGCCGCGTCAATAAAGGAATTCGGGTTTCTTGCTCCAATCGTAATAGCCGAAGATAACACGATTCTGTGCGGCCACGGTCGCTTTTACGCGGCACAAAAGCTAGGGTTAAAGAAAATACCCTGCGTGAGAGAATCCCACCTCACAGAGGCGCAGAAACGCGCTTATATCATCGCAGACAACAAGCTGAGTATTAACGCAGGCTGGGACGATGAACTGCTTGCGGTGGAACTGTCCGACCTACAAGGAGAGGGTTTCGACCTATCAATTACCGGATTTGACGAAAAAGAGCTTGCCGATTTATTTTCGGACAAAAGCAAGTCTGATGTCGAAGATGATAACTACGACTTATCGGCCGCATTGGAGAAAGCCGCATTTGTACAGCGCGGAGATGTCTGGACGGTAGGCAGACACAGGCTTATGTGTGGAGATGCAACCAGCGCGGATGATGTATCGGCGCTGATGAGCGGCAAGAGGGCGAACCTGTTCTTGACAGATCCGCCGTATGGGGTATCGTTCAAATCATCGAGCGGTTTGACCATTCAGAACGATAGCATAAAGAACGAGGATTTTTACAACTTCCTCAAGTCTGCTTTCAGCGCTGCCGCAGACAATCTCGAGAAAGGAGCGGCGGCATACATCTTCCACGCGGATACCGAAGGGTTGAATTTCCGCAGGGCTTTTGTAGACACAGGCTTTCATCTTGCCGGCTGCTGTATTTGGGTCAAAGATAGTCTGGTTTTAGGACGGAGCGACTACCAATGGCAGCACGAGCCGATTTTATACGGTTTCCTGCAGAACGGTAAGCATTCGTGGTACTCCGACCGAAAGCAGACCACGATATGGAATTTCGCCAAGCCCAAGAAAAACGCGAACCACCCTACCTCAAAGCCGCTTGACCTGCTATCCTACCCTATTCAGAATTCCTCGCAGGAAAACGCGATTGTGCTTGATACTTTCGGCGGCAGCGGCTCAACGCTTATGGCTTGTGAGCTGACAAACCGCATTTGCTACACAATGGAGCTGGACGAAAAGTATGCTTCGGTCATTCTGCGAAGATATGTCGAGGATACTGGACGCCCCGATGAAGTATTTGTGGAACGCAACGGAGAGAAGAAACAATACTCCGCGCTTGTTAAGGCGGTGGAGCATGAGTAGTCTGACATTGGGTAGTTTGTTCGACGGCAGCGGCGGTTTCCCTCTCGGTGGAATGCTTGCCGGAATTACGCCGCTGTGGGCTTCCGAGATAGAGCCGTTCGCTGTTCGTGTTACAACAAGGCGGATACCGCAGATGAAACACTACGGCGATGTATCCTCTTTGAACGGCGCGGAGCTGCCTCCTGTTGATATTATCACCTTTGGCAGCCCTTGTCAGGATATGAGCATTGCCGGAAAGAGGGGCGGCTTGGGCGGTTCGCGTTCCAGTCTATTTTACGAGGCGGTCAGAATAATTAAAGAGATGAGGTGTGCTACAAATGGGAAATATCCGAGATACTGCGTGTGGGAGAATGTCCCCGGAGCATTCAGCTCCAACAAAGGCGAGGACTTCCGATGTGTCCTCGAAAGCCTGTGCAAAGTCAAAGACGAAACCGTTTCTGTTCCTCAATTTGAGAGATGGACAGCAGCGGGAAATATCGTGGCAAAAGACTTTTCAGTTGCCTGGAGAGTCTTTGACGCTCAATATTGGGGAGTTCCCCAGAGAAGAAAACGCATCTACCTTGTCGCAGATTTTAATTCCGAATGCGCCGGAAAAATACTGTTTGAGTCAGAAGGCGTGTCGGGGTATTCTGCAGAGAGCTTTCGCGCGTGGCAAAGAACTGCCGCTGCTATTGAAAGCGGCATTGGAGCGGCAAGCACGGGGCGCATAAATAATACAGCCGGGTTTTGTACTGAGCAATCGGCTAAGACACGCGGAATAGGATATGAGGAAGAGACCTCGCCCACGCTCCGTGCCGGAACGGTGCCGGCAACCGTCTACGAAAACCACTCGCAGGATACACGGTACACGGGACCGCTTGAAATCGCTCCGACAGTAAGTTCGACCTATGGAATTGGCGGCAATAATCAGCCTTTTGTCGTTTCGGAAGAGGCAAGGTGCTTTGATGTGAGATTTACTTCCGAGGGAACCAGGAACGCACGGCAGAACTGCTACGAGACTGATACCGCTAGGACATTAGACACGGGCGGCAATGCACCTGATTCAAACCAAGGTGGAGTAGCTGTAGTATTCGGAATCTGTTCCCAAGACAGCAACTCAATGAAATCGGAGAACCCATACAGCGGATTTTACCTTGCCGAAACATCACGGACGCTAGACTGCAAGGGCGGAGATCCTTCCTGCCATCAAGGCGGTATCGCTGTTGTAGCGGTTCAAGGCTCTATGATAGGCAGGACGGATAAGAACGGCCCGCAAGGCAGCGGAGTGAACGAAGATATTTCTTTCACGCTGAATGCGACCGACCGCCACGCTGTTGCCTTTTCACAGGAGGCATACGACAAGTATATCGAGAACGACAAGTGCGGCTCTCTTCGAGCGGCAGGAGGAATGTACGGCGGCGGCTCTGAAACTCTCGTGTATAGCACAAGCAAGAACTCTTATCACACGGAAGCTACGGAGAACATTGCAAATACTCTTGTTGCTTCAGACTACAAGGACCCGCCGACCGTTGCAGAAGAACCTCGGTACATAGTCCGCCGGCTTATGCCTACGGAGTGCGCCCGGTTGCAAGGATTCCCGGATTGGTGGTGTTCCGACCTTGGAACGAACGAACCGACTGATGACGAGCTTAAGTTCTGGCGGTGCGTTTTTGAAACACACACGAAAATCACGAGCGGCTCTGCAAAGGCAAAATCCGAAAAGCAGCTTCGCAAATGGTTGAAGAATCCCCACACCGACTCTGCCGAATACAAGCTGTGGGGAAATGGCGTTGCTTTGCCCTGCGTTTTCTTCGTTCTTTCGGGAATTGTGTATTGTTCACAGTTGAATGTTGAAAGTTTGTGCGGTAATGCCCCTTGATTTATATCCAATTCAGAGTTAATATGTAGCAACAAGAAAGCCTGTTACAATCAGCAGGCTTTCAGAACGGAGGTTATCAGATGAAATTCCCCAGCAAAGAAAATACCGAGAGTTATCGCAGAAGATACCCTGCCGGCTGCCGTGTGGAGCTGGTTTCAATGGACGACCCCCAAGCGCCGCCGATTGGTACGCGCGGAACTGTTCGCGGCGTTGACGACGCAGGAAATATCCTTATAGATTGGGACAATGGGAGCGGATTAAACGCGATTATTGGCGTTGATATCGTTCGCAAGATTGATACGATAACCACCGTTTGTTACGGAGAAAAGCAGGTGTGGGACTCGAGGCAGGAGGCGGCAGATTACTTTTTGCAAGCGATTGCAGGAAGCGAGGGGAGCGAATGCGAGAGGTATGCCAACATATATTCGCAGCTTATCAGCGGCAAGAACACCTGTTCCGACCTTGAGGATTGAGCGGCATAATATACACATAAATTCGCTGTACATTTCGTGTATTATATTGTTCCGAAACCGCTTGCTATTTTTCCCTTTTAGAGTTAATATGTACACACCGAAAGGGAAATGAACAACAAACGGAGGACACCACAATGAAAAATACACAGGCACAAATCGAGGGAATCAAGAACCAGACCATGGGCGTAGAGGTTGAGATGAATAACATCACAAGGGCAAACGCAGCCAAGATTGCCGCCGACTTCTTCGGAACTCACCGCCACGAGAACACCGCAGGCCGCAACGGTTACTGCACTTACTCCGCATGGGACAGCGAGGGGCGCGAGTGGAAATTCCAAAAGGATGTAAGCATTGCAGGACCCGAAGCCGAAAAGTGCGAACTGGTTACCCCGATACTTACCTACAACGACATAGAAACCTTGCAGGAACTCATTCGCCGCCTCCGCAAGGCAGGAGCAAAGAGCGACGCAACAAGAGGCTGCGGAGTACACATTCACATCGGCGCACAGGGCCACACACCGCAGAGCCTCAGAAACCTCGCAAACATAATGGCAAGCCACGAAAGCCTTTTAGCAAGCGCGCTCAACCTTGACAGAAACAGAATGAACCGCTACTGCCGCACGGTAAGCAGAGCATTCCTTGAGGAACTCAACCGCAAAAAGCCCCAGACAATGGCGGAGCTTGCAGACACTTGGTACAGCAGCCAACACGCAAACTACGGTCGCGACCAGCACTACAACGACAGCCGCTACCATATGCTGAACCTCCACGCTACATTCACCAAAGGCACGGTTGAGTTCAGACTTTTCCAGTTCGACGCGCCTAGCGGCAACAAGAAAAACGGACTCCACGCAGGACAGCTTAAAAGCTACATTCAGCTTTGCCTAGCACTTAGCGCGATGGCAAAGAACGCGAAGAACGCAAGCCCCAAGCCCCAGCAGACCGAGAACCCAAAATACGCAATGCGGACTTGGCTTCTCAGACTTGGCTTTATCGGAGACGAATTCAAGACCGCGAGAGAAACCTTCACCAACAGGCTGAACGGCGACGGAGCCTTCCGAAGCGGCAGAACCGCATAAACCACAAAGCCACCCAGACCGCTTCGGCGGTCATAAGGTGGTAGAAGAACAATTCTTCGGAAAGGATATGCTTTTATGAAAGAAAAACTCTACTTGGCTTATGGCAGCAACCTCAATATTGCTCAGATGATATTGCGATGCCCGGACGCGAAGTATTTCGGAACAGCCGAAATCAAGGATTACGAACTTCTTTTCAAAGGGAGCAAGACCGGGGCATACCTCACAATCGAGCGGCACAAAGGCTCAAGCGTTCCTGTCGGAGTGTGGGCGGTCACAGAGCGCGACATTCGGGCGCTGGACAGGTACGAAGGTTTCCCCGCATTCTACTACAAGAAGGCATTCAAGCGGCAAATGTGGGGCAAGGACGGCGAGGATTTGGGCGTTCACGAATGCTTTGCCTACATCATGCACGAAGATAGACAAATCGGGATACCGAGTCCGATATATGTGAACACCTGCCGAGAAGGATACAAGGATTTCGGATTTGATACGGATATTCTGATGGACGCGGTCAAAAGAAGTAAGGAGGCTACACTATGAAAGAAACAACCAAGAGAGCGGCACAATGCCCCAAGTGCAATGCAACATATACCGCGCCGCCTGCGGTATCGCGGGAGGACGGACACACGCTCATTTGTCCCGATTGCGGCACAAGGGAGGCCTTGCAGAGCCTTGGGATTGACGCTGCCGAGCGGGAGAAGATTCTCGATATTATCCACCGGAGCAGGAGCAGATGATATACACATTATCCTTCCGAAATCTTTGTGCATTATATTTCTCGTAAACCGCTTGCTATTATCTCCTTTTAGAGTTAATATACACATACCGAAAGGAATACAAAACAAGCGAGGGAAAAGAAATGACAAGGTTTGAAAGAGACATCAACGACGCAAAGGAAGGAAATGAGATTGAAGTACTCACCCGCCGCAAGGCAGAAATCGAGAAACTCACAGCGGAAGGCAAAGCCTGCAGGAACGGATTCAGAATTAAGTGCATTGCCCAAGAGGTGGCAAGACTGAAAGCTGAATACAACAAGATTGAAAGCCTTTTCTAATACGGGCAAGGAATAGAACTGGAACGAGCGGCAAGAGCAACGGAGGGAACAATATGTGGACAACAGGCAGCATGACAGTTAACGGCATTGTAATTCATTACTGTGTAAAGCACTACGAAGAACCGAGCGAAGTCTACGGCATTGACGGAGGGCGCGTTTCAAAGCTGAGCCTAAAGCAGAACGACAGGATAGTAACAAACTACGACAGAGGCTGGGATGTCAAGCCCGTGACAAAAGAGGCTGAGATTGCACTCGGCATTCTTCTGGAGAAGTACAACTAACCAGCACCATACCCACACACCTGCGGTTAATGAGCGGCGCAAATGCGCCGTTCTTGTCGTTACTCGAATGTGAACAGCGGCAAAAGGTACTGTGAAAGGGGGACGGGGTTAGGTGCGGCTCGCCGACGCCCGATTTTCGCCTAGTCGGGAAGAAAAAAATCGGTCACTTGAATTGAAGAACATTTTTTAGGGGGTATATACTGTGGCAAGGAAAAAAATCGAGGAAAATGAAGTCAAATCGGCAAAATCATCGGAAACTGTAGCAAAAACGGGTACTACCGGCAGGAAATCAGCAAAAAGCGCCGCGAAACCTGCCAAAAATATCGCAAAAGCCGAAAAAAGCAGCATAAAAGCTGAACTAAAAGCTACTAAGCAAGACCCGGCAAAGGCTAATAAGGGACAGCCGGCGCGTAAATCTCGCAGGAAAACGCCTAAAATTCCCGCCGAGAGCGGCAACAACGCGTTCCTTGACGCGGCGGCAAGGTTAGCGGCAATGGAGGAAGAAGCGCAAACAGAAGCGGAACAGGGTGCGAATTCTGCCCCAAGCAACTCCGCGCCGCAAATCATATTCTCGCTGAAAGCCGGGGCGCAGATTTTTGTGAAAACCGCCGACATTGTAGCGGCGACCGGGAAAACCACCTCATGGATACGCGATATTACAGCCCGTGGGATAATCAAGGAAACCCAGACCAAGTACGGTCCGCTGTTTGATTTTGTGCAGACTATGAGGGCGTACTGCTCTACTCTCGAAGCTAGGCGCAGCGATGATGATACAGCCGATGTGGAGCTTAAGCGGAAAAAAGCTGAGGCAAAGCTCAAGGAGTCCAAGGCGGCTATTGCAGAAATGCAGGCTAAGGAGTTTCAGGGAAAAATGCACCGTTCGGAAGATGTACAGAAAATGACCGCCGACTTGCTCTACTTTGTTCGCGGTGGTCTAGTGGCTCTTGCCGGACGGTGTGCCACGGACTGTGCTGCTTGCTCCGAGCCTGCACAGGTACAGAAGATCATAGAACGCGAGGTGCGCGAGATCCTTAAGGACTTGTCGGAATACAGATATGACCCGAAAAAGTATGACGAGCTTGTGCGGCAGCGAACCAACCGTGAGCTTGACGCGGATTTTGAAGACAGCGATGAAGATGAATAAGAAAACTGCGTGAATTCAATCTACGATTGACATTTTACAAAAAATATTTGAAATATTTTATTTTTTTTCAAAAAACCTATTGACAAATACGCATAAAATGCGTATAATATAATCAAGAGGTGATTCAATGAAAAAGGTTGAACTTGAGCGGTTGTTCAAGAGAAACGGCTGGAGCTTCGAGCGTAACGGTGGGAATCATGATGTTTGGGTGAAAGGAAACCAAACAGAAGCAATTCCCCGACATCGCGAAATTAACGAAGCACTGGCAAAGGCGCTTATAAAAAAGCACAATCTCAGGTAACCGCCGGCTCTCCGAAAAGGGGAGCCCCCAAAAGGGGGCATATCGGCGATATTGAAAGGAGTTATATATGAAACTGGTTTATCCAGTAGTTTTCCACAGAACAGATGACAAGGTGCCGTATTTTGTGGAAATTCCGGACCTTGGGGCAATGACTCAGGGTTCAAGTATCGAAAATGCTATTGAAATGGCGCGCGAAAGGATATGTATTGAAGTTATTGAAATTCAGAAGAAAGGAGATGATGTACCAGTTGCGTCTGAAATCTGCAAAGTAAATACGAATGACAAAAACGCTATTATTACCTTGGTTGATGCCGATATTGACGCATACAAACGTAGTATGGAAAACCGCTGCATACGAAAAAACTGCACTATTCCGATATGGCTGAATGATGAAGCGGAAAAGGCTGGAATCAATTTCTCAAGCGCATTACAGCAGGGATTGAAAGAGGCTCTCGGAATTAACAGCTAAAAGCAATCCAAAAACAGATAAAGCCCCGTAAATCAGTCTAAATCTGATTTTGCGGGGTTTTTTGTGTTCTGATAATAACTTTTTCAGATATTTTTGAAATTTGTTACGAATGTTCCCCATGTTGCTAAATATTTGTGATACAATATAATCGAAAAAGAATACCGCTTGAAGCGACGGGCACAGAGCCAACATTCAACCAGTCTGATTCACCGCGCTCAAGCGGTATTTTTATTG
>JBJESD010000034.1:11966-18973 GCA_051882595.1 Oscillospiraceae bacterium
ACAGAGCCAACATTCAACCAGTCTGATTCACCGCGCTCAAGCGGTATTTTTATTGAGGCATATATCAGGGGCGCATAGTTGCTACGCATTATGAGTATTGCGTATGTGGTGCAAGTCCGCAGGCTCTGAATGCAAGGACGTTTTTTAAATACACGGCACAGGCGCGGGCTTACTCACCCGTTCGCGGCGATACAAAAGCGTGTGGGAGCATACGCCGGAGGTTGAACTGCGGTGTTCGTGGGGCAGTAGCTCAATTGGCAGAGCAAGAGCGCGGCTCCGTGTTGGCGGTTCAAGTCCGCCCTGCTGTCCTTGCTCCAAATGGCGGTATAAGTTAGGATACGGTAAGGCGTTAAAGCCCGTATTTGTACTGGGTTTGCCCACTGCCGGCAGGTTCGATCCCTGCTACCGCCACATCTTTTTGAACACAAACCATGAGTAAGAAAGGGGTTTGAATAGTATCGCCTGCGGGAGGTGGCAGAGTGTTTAGAGAATCTGAAAAGGAACGCACAAACAAGCTGAACACCTGCCTTGCAAAAATCCTCAACGGCATGAAACCCCCGGAAGACCTTACCGTTTCTCAATGGGCGGACAAGAACCGCCGGTTAACCTCCGAATCATCAGCGGAAGTTGGAAAGTGGCGAACTTCAAGAACGCCGTATATGTTCGATATACTCGACAGCTTTACAGACCCATTGATTGAGCATATCGTAGTTGTCGCGGCGTCGCAGGTCGGAAAATCAGAGACCATAAACAACATGGTTGGATACTGCATAGACCAAGACCCCGGACCAATCCTGCTGATACAGCCCACCATTGATGATGTTAAGCGATACTCGGAAATGAGAATCGCGCCGATGATACGCGAAACACGCTGCCTTAAGCGCAAGGTCGCAGACCCGAAATCGCGTGATACAGCGAACACCAAGCGGCAAAAGTCATTCCCCGGCGGCGTGCTTGTAATGACCGGCTCAAATGTAGCGCACGATCTTTCCTCAATGCCGATACGCTATGTATTCGGTGATGAGCGCGACAGGTGGGCTAAGAGCGCAGGCTCGGAGGGTGACCCGTGGGAGCTTGCTGTTGCAAGAACGAGGACATTCTACAACAAGAAGATGGTTGAGGTTTCAACGCCGACAGTAAAAGGGGCGTCTGCTATCGAAAACTCATACAACTTAGGAACAATGGAACGGTGGAAAACCGCCTGCCCCCATTGTGGTAAATACGTAGAGATTAAATTTGATAATATCAGATTTGAATACGAAGCTGACGAAAAGGGCGACAAGAAGATTTTTCACATTACCGAGCTTTTCTATGTATGTCCCGAATGCGGCGGCATTTCCGATGAACACACGATGAAGTCGCAGCCTGCGAAATGGGTAGCGACTGTTCCGGAGGCTAAGGATCACCACAAGACGCGCTCGTTCTGGCTTACTGCATGGGTTTCGCCGTGGGCGACTTGGGAGTCGATAATCTTACAGTTCCTGCAAGCCGGGACGGATTCCGCAAAGCTGCAGGTCGTGTATAACACACAGTTCGGCGAGCTGTGGGAGGAACGAGGCGATATGGCATCGGAGGATGATGTTATGGCGCGGCGCGAAGTCTATGAAGCAGAAGTTCCGGACGGCGTGCTGGTGCTTACCTGCGGCGTGGATACACAAGATGACCGATTAGAATATGAGGTAGTAGGACATCGCCGTTTCGGCGAAACATGGGGCATAAAAAAGGGCGTAATCCTCGGACGCCCCGACACAGAAGAAGTGTGGAAGCGGCTAGACGAGATATTAACGCACAAATACAGGTTCAAAAGCGGAATTTCGTTGCAAATCTCGCTTACTTTTATTGACGAAGGCGGACACTTTACGCAGGAAGTCCGTCAGCATTGCCTTGCTCGGCAAGGTATGAATGTTTTTGCGATAAAGGGCGCGAACCGTCCCGATATTCCGTATACAGCACCACCGAAGAAGCAAAAAATCGTTGTCAACGGAAAAGTTATCGGGCAGGTATGGGTGTATGAGCTGGGCGTCAATGCCGGCAAGCAGAAGATCGTGGACAACCTCCGCGTTCAGTCGCACGGCGCAAATTACTGTCACTTTCCGCTGCGTGATGATTACGGCAAGCAATTCTTTAAGCAGATTATGTCGGAACACTTAGTGTATGATCCGAAACTAAAACACCCGTGGAGCTGGCAGAAGATACCCGGTCACGAGCGCAACGAGGCTTTTGATATACGCAACTATAACCTTGCCGCCTGTGAAATCCTTTCGCCGGACTGGGACGCGATAGAACAGCGGCTGAGAGCAGCAAAACCGGACAGCGATGTTCCGTCTATCCCCCAAAGGGTCAAGAAGACAAAGCCGCGCAAGCAGAGAAAGAACGATTTCTATGATGATTGGTGATAAATATGATAAACAAGAAAACCGCGCGAAAAATGTATAACTTTTATACAGAGCGTATAGACCAACTTATTCAAGCGCAGACTTCGCTTACATCAGGCGGCGTCAAGTCATACAAAATAGGTGATATGGAAATCACCAAGCTCGATATGGACAAGTTATCAAATATGCTTGAAGAAGCAGTTGAAAAGCAAGCGTATTATGAGGCGCTTATGAATGGAAAGGCAACGCGCAAGACCGTGGGGATAATTCCCACAGACCTATGACCAAAAAGCGGCTTTGCAATCAATTGCAAAAATCAGCAGAAAAGAGGGCGCGAAATCAATCGCGCCTTGATTTCTGCCGATTTCGGGCTTTCGGCAGTATTCATAATTTCTCCTAGTGCCGCGTGCATGGCAGCAGCGGTGTACGCGGCTCTTCCGGGAGAAAAAAGCGCCTGCTTGTGGCAGACGCTTTGAATGTTAGAACGGCTTACATAGCATCGTCAGGCGGCGGTGTCAATAGGTCGTTCAAAGTGATACCGAGCGCATCGGCAATTTTCAAGGCATTGGAAACAAGACAGTCCCCACGCTTTTCTAAGCCCTCAATAGTCCTTATCGGAATGCCTGTAAGTTCGGACATTTTCGGCACTGAAATTTTAGCCCGCAGCCGATGCGCTTTGACATACAGGAACATGGCAATCCCTCCTTACTTAACAAAGAAAAACCAGATTAAGAATACTATCGCCACAACAGACATGGAGATGCTTGCAATGTGCCAGATCAGCTTGAGAAGTGTTCTGTTTTTTTCGCTCATACTATTGACCTCCTTATGAAAATGTGTTATAATACTCTTGCCGGGGCTTTCGCCCCGGTAGAGCGGAACGCTTAGAAGAACGTTCCCTTGATTATCGCCCAGATGGTGCCGACCGTTATCAAGATTTTAACCACCTGGGTCAAGAGCTTGTCGAACTGTTCCAGCAGCTTGATGAGCTCTTTAATTTTCTTGTCCATGGGCTTCACCTCCCTTCGTTCTTTCTGATTATATTATACCACATTTTAATGTGGTTGTCAATAGGTTTTTTGAAAATTTATTCAAAAAATTCAAAATTTTTACATTTTCTGCACCTTGAATGAGGTGTTTTTTATCGGCAAAAATGGTGCACTAGCCACAATTGCCGTCCACTTTTCACACCAATAGCACGCCTTTTTCGGGGCGTGCTTTTATTATGCATGAAAAAGGGGGGAATGCATTGAGCTGCTCAAAAGTATATGCTAGTGGATATGGTGACGCAGGAGCTTCGCTTACTAAGCGGTCATTAAGGGCTTTCAATGCGCATTCGGGCGCACCGATAGAGGATATAGACTTTCACAACGCTACAATGCGTCAGCGCGGTCGAATGCTTTATATGGCTTCGCCGATAGCTGCCGCCGCCGTGAATACCAACAGAACAAAGATAGTCGGTCCGGGACTTAGAATGAAATGCAGTCTTGACGCGGAACTGCTCGGACTTTCGCCGCAAGCGGCAAAGAAATGGTGTAAACGCACCGAAGCTGAATTCCGCGCGTGGTGTTCGAGCAGAACATCGTGTGACGCTCTCGGCATCAACAATTTCTATGAAATGCAGCAGTTGGCAGTTAAGTCTTGGCTGATGAGCGGCGATGTATTCGCGCTTCTCAAAAGGCAGAAACCTACACGGCTCAATCCTTACTCTCTTTGCGTTCAGCTTATTGAAGCGGACAGAATATGCACGCCTTATTCTTCCTTATCTAACGGTATTTTTTCTGCTACCGAAGGCAAGAACGGCGAGAACGAAGTCCACGATGGTATAGAGGTTGAAAAAAGCGGTCGGGTAGTCGCTTATCATGTTTGCAACAATTATCCGTACTCCACAGCTCTCAAAGATACAGAATGGGTAAGGGTTGAGGCAATAAGCAAGAAAACAGGTCTGCCGAATATGCTGCAGATCATGGACTCCGAGCGACCGGATCAATACAGGGGCGTTACTTACCTTGCCCCGGTCATTGAAATGCTCTTGCAGAACCGCCGATACACCGAAAGCGAACTCACAGCAGCCATCATTCAGACATACTTCACCGGCTGGCTTGAAACTGACACGGATTCAACGGATATGCCTATGTTCGATCACGAGGAAGAAGAGGAAGATGAAACCGAGCCGGAGATGGCTCCCGGAAATGTCGTAAAGCTGAAAAAGGGAGAAAAGATTGTTTTCGGCAATCCCAATATACCCACAGCCGGCTACGAAACCTTTACAAATTCGATCGCACGGCAAATCGGAGCGGCGCTTGAAATGCCGCACGAGGTTTTGCTTAAAGAGTTTACCGCGTCTTATTCCGCGTCAAAGGGCGCATTGGAAGAAGCGTGGGAAGTAATCAAAATGCGGCGGTCGTGGTTCGTCAACGACTTCTGCCAGCCTATATATGAGGTTTGGCTTGCCGAGGCGGTTGCCCGCGGCAGAATAACCGCGCCGGGTTTCTTTGACGATCCTCTTATTCGAGCGGCATGGTGTGGAGCACGCTGGGACGGTCCGGCGCTTACACAGCTCGACCCGAAAAAGGAAGCAGAGTCAAACGCTATGCTTGTAGAACACGGCTGGAAAACCAACGAGCAAATCACACGAGAGTATTACGGCGAGAACTGGGAAGACAATGTTGCGGCTATCGCTGTGGAAAATGCTCTGATTAAGAGCACAATATCAGGCTCAGACGCATCAGAAAAAGACAAGGAGGATGATGGGAATGCCGAAGAAGAATGAAGGTAATTCGCCTTTTTTAGCGGCGGCACGCGAGGGATATTCGGTAAAAGCTGAATCGGAAACAGGCGACGCGGAGCTGATCTTATACGGAGATGTTGTAAGCGAAAGACCGTTTGATTACAAAACAAGAATGCCGTCAGAGGGATACTACATCGTTGAAAGCGAGATATTGTCCGACTTAAAGGCTATGTCGAAGTGCAAGAAGCTGGATATACGGCTGAACTCCTGCGGCGGTGAATGCAATGTAGCAATTGCGATACACAACAGACTCCGCGAAATGGCGGTAAACGGTACGGAAATCACCTGCACAGTGGACGGTGTGGCAATGTCCGCAGGCTCTCACATTATGTGCGCAGCGGACAAGGTCAAAGCGTCCACGGGCTCACTCATCATGATTCACAAGTCATTGACCATGATGTTAGGCTACTATAACGCCGACAGGCTCAGAAAGATTGCAGGAAGAAACGACGCATACGACAAGGCTATGCTTGCCGCATACAAGCGCAAAACCTGCAAATCGGAAGAAGACCTTTTGAAAATGATGTCCGACGAAACATTCATGACAGGCTCGGAGGCAAAGGAACACGGGTTTGTTGATGAACTCGTTGAGACGGAAAACAACATTGAAATCGCCGCATCTGCGGACAAGTCCGCACTTTATGTAGGCGGTAGAATCATGCAGCTTTACGGAGCAAGCTGTCCGGAATACATTCCCATTGCTGAAGCTCCTAATGCTGCAGGAACACACAATACGGCATTAGTGCCTAAAGCCGATGAAAGCGGCAGCGGCAATGCAAATAAACCAAACAACAATGAGGGAGGTAAATCTATTATGGCAGAAAATCTCGCCGAACTGCGCAAGGAGAATCCTGAACTTGCTGCTCGTATCGAAAAGGAAGTAAAGGCGCAGTTCGCAGATGAAAACAAGACAGCGACAGACACAGCTGTTCAGAAGGCTCTTGATGACGAGAGAAAGCGACTGGAGAAAATAGAGGCAATTTCCGGACAGATTAGCCCCGAACTCCTCGCTGACGCTAAGTACAAGAACCCCTGCACCGCTGAAGAACTCGCTTACAAGGCTATGTCGGAGAACGCGAAGAAGGGCGCAACCTTTGTAAAGGATATGGAGGATGACTATAGCGCATCGGGGGCCGATAGCGTTAAGGCAGTTGCTCCGAAGCCCGACGGCGCGGGTCATACCGAAGCAGAACAGAAAGCAGAGATCTTGGCGGCTATCGACGAGGCACTGAAGGAGGACAATAAGTAATGACAACTGAACTTCTCAACAAGCTTGGAACAGTTACTGCAGACAATCTTATCGCCGGCACAGACCCTGCGTTAAGAATAGGCAGCGGACTGCTCCGTAAGAACACTGGAGAACTCAAGCGCGGAACGGTGCTTGCTAAATCCTCAAAGGACGGCACTCTTGTAACGCTCGGTACGGCTTCGGCAGGTGATGAAACGCTTGAGGCATTCGGCATTCTTACTGATGATATTACTGTACCCACCGACGAAGATGTTCACATGACCATCTATATCGGCGGCAAGTTCAACAGCAACAAGATCATCCTGGCGAAGGGATACACAATGACAGAAACCGACAAGGATACTATGAGGAAGTACGGCATTGAGTTTACCGCCGCCGATTCTAACTAAACAAGGAGGACAAAATGGCAGTAAATCTTGATATCACACAGACTTATGTGTTACAGTCTATCGCCGAAAAAGCAAAGCCGGAATCGATGTTTTTCAGCGAAAGATACTTCACCACGGGCAGGAACGACATATTCACATCGGACAAGGTGCTTGTAGAATACAAGCGCGCGGGTCAGCGTAAGATGGCGCGTTTCGTAGCGGAT
>JBJESD010000035.1:0-18915 GCA_051882595.1 Oscillospiraceae bacterium
CAGGATAACGCGACGGTGTTCGCACAGCCGACCGCTGCTCCGCAGGATAACGCGAATGTATTCGCACAGCCGCAGGCATTCGCACAGCCGCAGGCGTTCACAGAGAACAACGCGGCATTTGCGGTTAATAAGACGCCGCAGAATACATATGTTGATGTCAACGCTTCGTATAACAGCGCTCAGGTGCAAGCGAAGCCTGCCAAAAAGCGCGTTTCTGCCGCGGTAGTTGTGCCGGTGTGCATTCTGTTCGGACTGCTGATATTCGTCATTGGTCTTGCGGCAGGTGTTGCGCAAAGCACGAGAAGCACGCTGAAAAAGGAGCTTATCTCCAAAGAGCTTGGCAAGGTCGAGATACTGGACGCGGTCATAGGCGACCTGCTGCTGTCCGATATGCTCTCGGATGACGTGGAGAACGTACTTAAGGACTTCGACAAGGACCTCAGCGAGGTGAAGAGCTCCGATACTGTATCGGATTTCGTATTGCTTATCGCGGAAAGCGACAGCCTTACCGAAAAGAAGCTAAAGAAAATCGTAAACGAAACTACATTTATGGATTATATCGTTTCGGTTGCTAACGGCTATGAAAGGTATCTTCTCGACAACGCGAGGTCTACGGTAATAAGCACCGGCGATATCGAGGATCTTATTGACGATAATTTCGACAAGGTGTCCGAAATCCTGGATACCGCTTTCAATCTTGATCGGGATAAGATCTCCGAGGAGCTTGAGAACAACAAGGAGACGATAGATAACATCAATCCCAAGAACGCGCTTAACGGTATAGGCTCGGTGACCTCCGTGATACTGTCGCCGGTCGTAATTATCGCCGCTGCGGCGCTTGTGCTGGTTTTCGCCGTTCTTATCGGACTTATCTGCAAAAGCGTATCCGCAAGCCTTATGACAAGCGGAATATGCGCGCTGCTCGTTGGAGTGATAATGGCGGTTATCACACTGTTTAAGGGAATTATCGTTGACGCAGTAGGCTTTTCGTACACTGTTATAAACGAGGTCGGTTTCGAGCTTCTGGATAAGACCCTGCTCGGCGAGCTGACAAGAAATGGTATTATTATTGCAATTGTCGGTGCGGTACTGATAGTTGCTGCTATAATAATAAAATGTGTTTCTTCTGCATTAAAAGCGAAGAAATGTAATTGATGGAGGTAATATAATATGTTTTGTCCCACTTGTGGTAATGAAATTCCGGACAGCGCAAAATTCTGTCCGATTTGCGGCGCGCAGTTCGGCAACGCTCAGCAGCAGCCTGCCGCACAGCCCGAAGCACAGCCCGCAGCACAGCCCATGGCACAGCCTGTATCACAGCCTGCATATGCACAGCCCCAGCCTGCTCCTGCATACGAGCAGCCTCAGAGCTTCCCCCAGTATGCGGCACCCGTTGCAGAGGCGCCTGCTGCAAATAAGCCTGATGTTGCAGGACTTCTCAAGAACAAGTTTGTTATTATCGGCGCGGCAGCGGCAGTAGTAATCGTGCTTCTGATCGTTCTTATCAGCGTCCTCGGCGGTTCTTCCTCCGTCGGAGGCGGAAAGGCTATCGCACAGTCCCACTTGGTTTTCACAACCGACGACGGCATCGTTGTGTTCTACGGAAGCAAGCAGCTCGAGGCTATCGACAGCGATGGTTACAGAGACGGCGGCAGCAGCGCCGATAAGTCGGTACTGTATCTCTATACATACGACGATGAGCTGTACTACATCAACGGCGATAAGGTAACTATGATAGGCGAATATGACGACATTTCCGATTTCAGAATATCGACTGACGGCAGCACGCTTGTTTATTCCTACTACGACGACGGCGTTCTCATGGTGGATATGTACAGAAACGGCAAGCTCAGCCCCGAGATCATTGAGGCAGAGGACGGAAATCTGAGTATGACGCTTTCGCCCAACGGTGATACACTGCTCTACTCGTATGCAGAGGACGGCGAAACGGTTCTCTATGCATATACCGGCAGCAAGTCCGAAAAGATAACAAAGGGTTACAGACCTGTTGCAGTTTCCAACGGCGGTAAGACAGCATACATCTATGACACCGACAAGGGCGGCCTTTACACCCTTAAGGACCTTAAGAAGGATAAAAAGGAAAAGGTTGACAGCGATTATCGCAGTTATAAGACAACAACCACTGATGGTTCTGCAATCATGTATCTTGATAACAGCGGCGCAACAATGGTATATCAGCCATCTTTCAAAAAGCCTGTAAGGGTTGCAAAGTCCGATATAAGCCTTGTTTTCCCCGAAAACACTGTAAGGAAGCTTGACAGCTTCGACAAGTTTGTTGCAACAAATAACGACAACATCGTGATATACGAGCGCAAGGGAGACAAGTACGAGGACGAAAAGCTTGTTTCGAGCTGTGACTACTATAAGATCTCTGCGGACGGCTCTACCATCGCATACACCAAAAAGTCTAAGCTTTGCAAGATAAGCGTAAAGGCAGGCGCAAAGGAAAAGGTAATTGCAGATGATCTGGATAATAATTATTTTGGCGCATCTGCCGACCTCAGCAAGATATACTTCGTAAACGAAGATGGAGCGCTCTGCTGCAACGACGCTAAAAAGGTAGTCCTGGATGAAGACGATTGGGATGATATCTCCGGTTCTGCTATCACCGCTTCCGGCGTTATGGTGATGATAAACGACGACGATGAGCTGGTTTACAGCGACGGCGGTGCTGTAAAGGAGATAAAGGATCCCGGCGAAGTGGACGGTTTTGAGGATGCTTTCGGCGATATCATCTTCATTAGTGCAGATGATGAGCTCTGGATAAGCGAGGGCGGCAAGTCCTTTAAGAGTACAGGCATAGAGCTTGGATAACATTAGACAGCGGCACAATGACAGAAATCAAGCGCCCCCGTTTTCCTTTTGCGGAGAACGGGGGCTGTATATATTCACCTGCGCGCGGCACTGTGGCAAGGCTGCGCGCAGGATTGCTTTTTATCCGCGCTATGGGAGAAAACGCGGATTTATTCAGCGCATACCGTAACCTTTCCGCTGGTGAGCGAAACCTTTACGGGATGGCAGTTCTCGCCGCCGAAGATGCCGGAGGTTCCCTTGCCGAGGTTCATGAACTTGCCCTTTTCCGTGCCGAGGTCGGTAAGCAGGCTGCCCGAAGCGCCGTCGAATTTGAGGTCCATTCCCGAGCCCTCGGGCAGCGACACTGTGATGCTGCCGCTTATCGCGCTGATGTCAAGGCTGTCGTTCCATTCGGCGTAGCTGACTTCTGTTTTGCCCGAGGTAACGGCTATCTTTCCCTTGCCGGCTGCGCCGCAGTACTTCACAGAACCCGATACGGTGTGCAGGCTGAACTCCTCTGCCTTGTAGCCGACGATTTCTGTGCTGCCCGATACGCTGCAAAGGCTCAGCTTTTTCGCCGTGGTCTTTTCGGGGTTTGTAAGCTTTATGCTGCCCGAAGCCGACTGGAGCTTAACATCCTCAAAGAATGCGTTTACCGTGATATCGCCCGAGGCTGTGTTAAGCTGGAAGCTCTGCGCGCAAACTCCCTCGATATCTGCGCCGCCGCTGGCGGTGTTTATCTTTATCATAGCGAACGTTCTGCGCGGCACGGTCACGTTGATGCTGTACTCCTCCTCGGGCTTTGCGCAGAACAGGCTGAGGGTCAGCTTTTCCTTGAAGGTAAGGGTCTTTCCGCTGAGAACGGCGCAGAATTCCGGCGAGCTTTTGGGATTGATGTATTCTGCATATATCTCGTCCCCGTCGCCGGGTTTCAGTGTGATTTTTGCGCCCATAGAGCTTACCTCGAGAGTGTCGATGTCGTTGTTGAATCTGTAAACCTGCTTTTCCATAAAAATACTCCTTTCGCTGCGTTGTAAACGCTGATAAAAATTGACTTATTTTACAAAATATGGATTTATCGCTGCGAAATCGCCTGCAAGCTGTATGCTTATTCGGCTGATACAGACGGTTTCGGTGTGGACTTGAATTCGCTTTTGCCTTTGTCGGGGGAGGCTCGGTTCGGGCGCTCCCCCGAATGACAAGGCGTTATGGTCAGCTGTGATGCTCTTCCCCGATGATATCGGGCTCCTCGGAGCGGTCGGTGACGGTTGCGCTTGTGGTGATAGCGGTAGTTGTCGCTTCTTTATCGACGTCATGCCTCAGGGTGGGTATAGACGGAGCGTTTTTCACCCTTATTCTGTCGGATATCGTGGTGGTTCCTGCGCTGACAGAGCAGCTTATCGTGTATTCACCGCCGCCGATGGTTTTCTCTGCGCCGTCGGAGAGGGACTTGTTTATGCTGCCGTGCTTTATCGTAACCTCGCCTGCGGTCTTGTCGCAGGAAACCTCAGCGGAGGCGTCCTCGGGGAGATTAAGCTCGATGCTGCCTGCGGTGACATCCACCATAACATCGCCGTTAAGCTGTGCATAGTTTGCGGTAAGCGCGCCTGCCGAGGCTTCTATGCTGCCGCTGCCGGTAAGACCGTAGATATTCATATCTCCTGCGCTGATGGAAAAATCGTAGTTTTTGGTAGCCGCGTTGAAGATAGTACATTCGCCTGCGTTGATGTCTGCGTTCATGTAATCGGAAATGTGATTTTCTGCCGCAGCATAGGTGAAGCTGCCTGCGTTAAGCTCGAGGTCAACATTCTTAGCGGCAATGCCGATTATCTCGGTTTTGCCTGCGTTGACCTTGGCTGATACGCTTTGGTAAACCGATTCGGGCACGGCGATATCAACGTAGTACTTATCCATGTTTTTGAACGAGTTTACAAAGTCGCCGAAGCTGCCGGTGTGTTTGCCGCAGTGTACCTCAAGAGTAGAGCCTATGACCTCTGCGGAGATGTCGTAAATATCGCTGCCGTTGGTCATAATAACGGTATCGCCGCGCTTTGAGGGGAACAGGCGTACATTTAGCGCGCTTGAAGTCACTGATATATCGGTGTAGCTTTCCGTCATAACGGTGGTGCTGCTCTGCAGGGTGCTGCGGTCTGCTCCGTCATTGTCAACGCCGAGCACTACAACGGAAATCGCGAACGCGAGGAATGAAAAAATGCACAGCGGAAGAAATGTGCCAACAATTGCTTTCATGCTTTAGCCTCCTTTACAGATCGTACAGCGCCTTGACGTGGGCGATGATGATAGATTTTATAATGTGCACAAAGCCCTTTACCATCTTTATGCCAAGGCAGCCCATCAGCACGCAGAGCGAGCCAAGACCCGTGCTGAGGAATATCCTGCTGAGCAGATGGAACATATTGTCGGAGAAAAGCTGCGCAATTGCCGCCGCGCCGAGACCTATGACCGCTGCGCTGATAAAGCCGATGATAACGCTTGCCAGCGCAGGCAGCGCCCACGAATATATGAAGATATCAAGGCATATCTGAACGGCGAGCTTGCCGAAATTGATATCAATGTGTCTGCCCTTGAGGTCGCTGAAGCGGAAGCCTTTCTTGTCGGTTTCGCTCTGCGGAGGAAGCTCCGCCTTGTGGGGGTCACTTTCGGGAGCGGAAGTGCCTGTCTGCGGCGTGGTGCTGCCGGATCTGCTGCTTTCGGGCTCCGGGAATATCGCGGCGCTTTGCATGGGCGGAAGCTCCTGCACGCTGTGCTGAGGAGTGACCTCACGCGGCTGCGGCACTGACTGCGCCGGCTGAGGGATTTGCTGCGCCTGCTCCGTCGGCTTTGTGATGTTTATTTTAGGCGAAGCGGAGGGTGCGGATACGGGGGAGGGCTCAACTGCGATGTGCTCGGGAGTTATTTCGCGTATCGGAGCAGGCGGCTCGGTGAAGCTTGCCGGCTGCTCGGGCGGCTGCTCGACAGAGGCGGCAGGGACATCGCGTCCGGGCTTTCTGAGGCTTACATGGGGCCGCTTTTCTTCTATGGCGTTTGCGAGGATGCTGTTTATTGCGGTGCTTTCGATATCTACATAGTTTCTGGCTATCTCCTTGACGTCGCCCAGCTTTGCGCAGGTTTCCTCCTCGGTCATGCCCTGCTCTGCGCTTGCGCGGAAGTGCTCTTCAAAGTCCGCGAAGATCTCGTCCTGGTCATCCACGCCGATGCGGTGAAGCTCGGTATGCAGCTTGAACAGGAAGTCTTCTTTATTCTGTGCTGTCATTATTCATATCCCCTTTCAAAAGTTCGTTTACACTTTCCACAAATTCAAACCATTCTTTTAATAATCGGGCGAGCTCCTCTCTGCCCGTATCGGTTATCTTATAATATTTTCGCGGCGGTCCTTCCATCGATTCCACTATATAGCTGTCGATGGTATCCGACTCTTTAAGCCGTTTCATAAGCGGGTATATCGTGCCCTCCGTAACGTGCATACATTCGGATATCCTGTTTACCAGCTCGTATCCGTAGCAGTCCCGTCTGCTTAGTATGGATAGTACGCAAAGCTCCAATGTTCCTCGCTTTAGCTGCGAGTTCATGCGATACCTCCTGTCTGTTTGCTTTACACGGTATTTTGTTTCGCAAGGTAGCGGAGCGATATGACCTCTCTTGCTTTCCCGTCCTTGTGTATCTTATTTTACCACAAGGTATTTTGTTTTGCAAGGTACTGAATGTACAAAAATGCGGTAATTAATCCATGAGGTTTTGTTGCTAATGCACAAATGGCGCTGCCGCGGCTTAATAAAGCGTAATATATAAGCAGAAAAAACCGCACGCAATGTCGTTGGTTATGCGGTATTTTGCCAAAAACACTTGTATAAATCGGGCTTTTGTGATACAATAATAATGTATTTATTATTGAACAAGGAGATCGCTAAATATGTCAGACAACTATAACACCTACGAAAGCCCTTTCTGCACACGGTACGCCAGCAAGGAGATGCAGTATCTCTTTTCTGCGGACAAGAAGTTCACCACATGGCGCCGCCTGTGGGTCGCACTTGCAAGGGGCGAGATGAAGCTTGGACTCCCCGTAACACAGGCGCAGGTAGACGAGCTTGAAGCAAACATCAACAACATCGACTACGAGATGGCTGCCGCAAGGGAAAAGGAAGTCCGCCATGACGTTATGGCGCACGTTTACACCTACGGCAAGCAGTGCCCGAATGCAGAGCCGATAATCCATCTCGGCGCTACCTCCTGCTATGTGGGAGACAACACCGACATCATCATCATGCGCGACGCGCTGGGTCTTGTCAAGAAAAAGCTGGTGAATGTACTTGCAAACCTCGCTAAGTTCGCCGATACATACAAGGCGATGCCCTGTCTTGCGTACACTCACCTTCAGCCTGCGCAGCCTACCACTGTCGGCAAGCGCGCCACGCTGTGGATGAACGACCTGCTGATGGACCTTGAGGAAATTGACCACCGCATTGCAGGTCTTAAGCTGCTTGGTCAGAAAGGCACGACCGGCACGCAGGCTTCCTTTGTGGAGCTTTTCAAGGGCGACAGCGCAAAGATAAAGGCGCTTGAAAAATCTATCGCAGAGGAGATGGGCTTCTCCGCGTGCGTACCCGTCAGTGGACAGACCTATACAAGAAAGGTGGACGCACAGGTGCTTTCCGCGCTCAGCGGAATTGCGCAGAGCTGCTCTAAATTCAGCAACGACCTGCGCCTGCTTCAGAACTTCGAGGAGATGGAGGAGCCTTTCGGCAAGAACCAGATAGGCTCGTCCGCAATGCCCTATAAGCGCAACCCCATGAGAAGCGAGAGAATAACCTCGCTTGCGAGATATGTGATGATAGATACGCTCAATCCTGCATTCACCGCAGGCACCCAGTGGCTTGAGAGAACGCTTGACGACAGCGCCAACAAGCGTATTGCGGTGGCAGAGGCATTCCTTGCGGTGGACGCTATCCTCAACATCATGCTCAACGTTACCGACGGGCTGGTCGTATACCCCGAGATGGTAAGGGCAAGGCTGATGAAGAAGCTTCCGTTTATGGCGACCGAGAACATCATGATGAAAGCGGTGGAAAAGGGCGGCAACCGTCAGGAGCTGCACGAGCTTCTGCGCACGCACAGCCACGCCGCAACCAAAAAGGTGAAAGAGGGCGGCGACAACGACCTTGCAGAGCTTATCGCGAACGACCCTGCTTTCAACATCACCAAGGCGGAGATAGAGGAGATGCTTATTCCGGAGAACTACGTCGGCCGCGCTCCCGAGCAGACCGCAGAGTTCCTTGCGGAGTTCATTCAGCCCGTGCTTGACGAAAACAGCGCAATGCTCGGCGAAAAGGCAGAGCTAAGCGTATAATATGAAGAAGTGGATACTGCCCGAAGCTCCCGTATGCAGCGAGGAGATGAAAAGGGAGTTCGGGCCTTTTCTTGCGGCGCTGCTGGCAGGCAGGGGCATACATACGCCGGAAAAGGCGCTGAGCTTTTTCGCCTGCGACAGCCTTTGCGACCCGTTTCTTCTGCGCGATATGGACAAGGCTGTGGAAATCATCCGCAGCGCCCTTGACGAGGGCAAAAGGATAACCGTCTACGGCGACTACGACTGCGACGGAGTGACCGCGACGGTCATGCTGTTCGGCTATCTCGAGGCGATGGGCGCGGAGGTGGACTACTACATCCCCGAGCGCTCCGAGGGCTACGGAATGAGCATACCCTCTCTCGAAAGGATAGCGGCAAACGGCACGGAGCTTGTCATCACCGTGGATAACGGCATTTCCGCCGCGCAGGAGGCGCAGTTCCTGCGCGAACGGGGAATAGAGCTGGTCATCACGGACCATCACCAGCCGCCGCAGGACATCCCTCTGTGCGCAGCCTGCATTGATCCGCACCGTGCGGACGATACCTCTCCCTGCAAGGAGCTTTGCGGCGCAGGCGTTGTGCTTATGCTGCTGTGCGCGCTGGAGGAGGACGAGGAGTTCGTCATGGAGCAGTACGCCGAGCTTGCCGCGATAGGCACTATCGGCGATGTCATGCCGCTTACCGGCGTAAACCGCTATATCGTGCGCAGAGGACTTGAAAACATCCGAAACAGCCAGAACCCTGGATTGGAGCGCCTGCTTAAAAGCGCGTCGGTGCAGGATAACCTGACGGCTTCCTCGCTTGCGTTTTCGGTATGTCCGCGCATCAATGCCGCAGGAAGAATGGGCAGCGCCGACAAGGCGGTGCGGCTTCTGCTTGCGGATACACCCGAAACGGCTGCGCTGCTTTCCGAGGAGCTGGAGCAGCTTAATACCGAACGCAGAAACGCCGAGGCGGCGGTGCTTGCCGAGGTTCAGGCAAAGATAAATTCCGACCCCTCCATATTAACGCAGCGCGTGCTGGTGGTATCGGGAGAGGGCTGGCATCACGGGATCATCGGCATCGTCAGTGCAAGGCTTCTCGAGAAATACGGCAAGCCCGTATTTGTTATCGGCACGGAAAACGGCGAGGGCAGGGGCTCTGCAAGGGGCATCGACGGCTTCTCGGTTTATCGGCTGCTCGAAAGCTGCTCGGACGTGCTTACAAAGTTCGGCGGACATCCCAAGGCAGGCGGCTTTTCGCTTCCTGCGGACAGGATAGAGGAGTTTTGCAGGCGCGCCGAGGAGTACTGTCTGCGCTGCTATCCCAAAATGCCGGTACATTCGGTAAGCGCAGATATGCAGGCGGACTGCGGTATGCTCACGGTGGAGAATGTGTCGCTGCTTTCGCGGCTGGAGCCGTTCGGCGAGGGCAACAGGCAGCCCGTGTTCCTGCTGAAAAACTGCGTTGTGCGCTCAAAGCGCGCGCTTAAAGACGGAAAGTACACCTCCTTTGAGGTGGAGTGCGGCGGCGCAGTGCTTAAGGCGCTCAGCTTCCGCATACCGTTTGCGGAGTTCTACGCACAGACGGGCAGCATGGTGGACATCATGGCTTGCGCCGAAATAAACGAATACAACGGAGTTACCTCCGTTAACCTCAAGGTGCAGGAGGTTCGCCCGTCCGACTTCAACGAGGAGCGTTTCTTCGCAGCACAGCGCGTGTATGAGGAGATAGCGCGCGGCGAGGGCTGCGACAGCCGCCTTGCACCGAGAGTTATCCCCGACAGGGAAGCGATGAAAAGCATCTATGACATGATAAAGAAAGACGGAGCGCATATGTCGGCGGAGAATATGTGCGTATACGGCGGCGCAGTAAACTACTGTATGCTGCGCATTGCGCTTGACGCACTGGCGCAGGCAGGGATGATAAGGCTTACTCCCGGTGCACAGCGCTGCGAGCTGCTTGCGCACAAGGGAAAAAGCGATATATTCTCAACAGGACTGCTAGCCGAGCTAAGGGCGCAGCTTAATTGACGGGCACACGGAAAGGGGAAAGGGACAATGTCATGCAAGACGATAGAGGAGCTTGTAGAACGAATAAAGGCTGTCGATAAACAGTATGACCTTGATAAGATAATGAGGGCGTATAATCTTGCGAACGACGCGCACAACGGGCAGCTGCGCTCTTCGGGAGATCCGTACATATCGCATCCTATTGCGGTTGCGTCTATCCTGCTGGATTTCTGCATGGATACGGACACCATCGCGGCAGCACTGCTGCACGATGTGGTGGAGGATACCGACATCACGCTTGAGGAGATACGCAAAAAGTTCGGCGATGATGTGGCGCTTATGGTAGACGGAGTTACAAAGATAGGTCAGGTGCCCCTCAACACAAAGGAGGAGCAGCACGCCGAAAACATCCGCAAGATACTCATGGCGATGTCAAAGGACATCCGCGTTATCATCATCAAGCTTGCCGACAGACTGCACAATATGCGCACGCTGGACGCAAGACCTGCCCACAAGCAGCGCAAGACCTCGCTTGAAACGATGAACTTCTATGCGCCTATCGCCCACCGTCTTGGTATGAGCGATGTAAAGGAGGAGATGGAGGATATCGCTATCCACTATCTCGACCCCTATGGCTGCAAGGAGGTGGAGGAGCAGATAGCCCTGCACAAGGAGGAGCGCGACGCATTTATCGACACGATAAAAAAGCGCATCCGCGAGCGCATTACGGATATCAAGCCCGAGCCTGTCATCGAGGGACGCGTAAAATCCATATACAGTATCTACAAAAAGGTGTATGTAAAGAACAAGCGCTTTGACGAGATATATGACATCTATGCGGTGCGCGTTATCGTGCAGTCGGTTATCGAGTGCTATAACGTTCTTGGCGTTATCCACGATATGTTCAGACCTATTCCGTACCGCTTCAAGGACTATATCGCCACCCCGAAGCCCAATCGCTATCAGTCGCTGCATACCACCGTTATCGGCAGAGAGGGCATCCCGTTCGAGGTGCAGATACGCACGGTAGAAATGCACAACACCGCGCAGTACGGCGTTGCGGCACACTGGAAGTACAAGGCAGGCATCAGCAAAACCGCCGCAGGCGAGCAGCGCTTCGACTGGATTCGCCAGATACTGGAGCGCCAGCAGGAGGCGGACGATGTCGAGCAGATAGCCGACGCCATCAAGACCGACCTTGCCCCGGACGATGTGTATGTGTTTACGCCGAAGGGCGATGTTATCGCACTTCCCGTTGACTCCACGGTAATAGACTTTGCGTATGCTATACATACTCAGGTAGGAAACAAGATGGTCGGCGCTAAGGTCGGCGGCAGGATGGTCAGCTTTGACTACAAGGTTAAGACGGGCGATATCGTGGAGATAATCACATCCAACTCCGCCAACGCAGGACCTAACCGCAACTGGCTTGATATTGCAAGAACGACTGAAGCAAAGGGCAAGATACGCTCGTGGTTCAAAAAGGAGCGCCGCGAGGAGAATATCGAGCGCGGCAAAAACGACCTCGAGCATGAGTTCAGGCGAAACGGCATCATCCCTGATACGGAGCTGCTGACAAACGTTGCGCAAAGACAGAGGTTTGACAGCATCGACGACCTTTACGCGGCTGTCGGCTACGGCGGCGTATCGCTGAGCAAGATAATCCAGCGCATAAAGGAGGATCAGCTCCGCCAGCAAAAGGAGCAGAACAGCTCGCCCACAAAGGCATTCGAGAACATCGAGGAGAACAACAGGCGCAGCCGCAGAAAGGGCATTATCATCGAGGGTGTGGACAACTGCCTTGTAAAGTTTGCGCAGTGCTGCAATCCGCTTCCCGGCGACCCGATAATCGGCTTTGTAACAAGGGGTTTTGGTGTATCCGTTCATAAGCTTGACTGTATAAACGTCATCAACAATATGGAGAATGAAGAGAACAAAAACCGCTGGATGAAAGCAAGCTGGGCGGGCGTGGATGACTCTACCTACCGCGCTACGATAGACATCATATGCGAGGACAGAACTGCTATGCTTGCGGATGTTACTGTTGCGATAGCCTCAAATCACATACCCATTCACGAGATGAATGCTCACCAGCTTAAAAACGGCAATGCAAACCTTGTGGTTACGATAGAGGTCGCAGGCATGGAGCAGCTTACCAACATCATGGTAAAGGTGAAGAAGATACCCGGCGTTATCTCGGTAGAGAGAACAGGAAAACAGTAATGCAGCTTACAGAGCGGCAGATGGTGCTTCTGGCGGTTTTGTGCGTGCTGGTGATAGCGTACATCTTCGCCGCAAACAGCAGGCGCGCCGTCAATGCAAGACTGCGCCGGCGCATACGCTCGGGCAAATTCATCCACTACACCGAGTTTGAGGAAAACTGGCGCATAAGCGATGAAAGCGGCAGCCGCACAGGGTATAAGTACAACGATTTCCCCGGCTGCTATATCATCATGATATTCGAGAAAAAGGTGCATTTCCGCCGATTCAGGGGTTATGATAATATCTATATCGGTCAGTCCGTCAACGTCTGTCAAAGGGTGCACAACCACTTCTGCGGAAAGGGAAAGGGCGACGTGTATGCGGATATCAAATACGGTATGCAGGCATATGTTAGGATAATCCCCTGCAAGGTGAAAAAGCTTAACAAAACCGAAAAGCGGCTTATCGAGGCGTTTAATGCGACAGATTCCTACAACAAGACAAAGGGCGGCGCAAAGCTGACAAAAAGCAAGTGAAGCCCTGGCATTATCTATCGGGACACGACCTGTCGCAATCGTCAGACCGTGCCCCATTGCTGTATCGGGCTAAATTCTGTATTGAGGTGTATGATATGAATGTTTATGAATTTCCGCTTGGCGCATTGCAGACAAACTGTTATATTCTGGAGGGCGAGGACGGCAAGGCTGTCGTTATCGACCCGGCAGGCAGCAATGAGGTGCTGCGCTTTCTCGGCGGCAAGGGCCTTGAGCTTGGCTCGATAATCCTTACGCACGGTCACTTCGACCACTTCGCAGGCGCACCTGAGCTTAAACGTAAGACAGGCTGCGAGATAATCGCGACGGAGCTTGACCGCGAGATGTTCCTGAGTGCGGACAAAAGCTGGGCTGTGATGATGCCGTATAAGGAGTTCGAGCCGGTTGTGCCTGACCGCACCTTCCGTGGAGGGGAAAGCTTTTCCGCGTGCGGAATACAGTTCAGCACGATGGCGACTCCCGGTCACACCGCAGGAGGCTGTCTGCTGTTCTGTGATGATGTTATCTTCGCCGGGGATACGCTGTTCTGCGGCTCGATAGGCAGGACGGACGGCTACTCCGCAAGCGGCGCGCAGATGCAGCAGTCGCTGCGCGAGATAGCGGCAATAGAGGGTGATTACAGGGTATATCCCGGTCACGGGGAGCCGACAACACTCTCCTACGAGAAGCAGTACAATCCATATCTGTAAGCAAATTGCGGTATAGCGCGGCGTCAAGCGGAGCATACTATCCCTAAAGGGGATGATAGTATGAAAAGAGCGCTGGCGCTTTTGCTTTGCGTATGCCTTCTGTGCGGCTGTGACAGCACAGAAGAGGCGAACTCTGCACCGCAGCCGCTGATATGCGAACAGCTAAGGGTGCTGATACCCGAGGGGCATATGGAGCTTGCAACGCAGATGTGCAAAAGCTTTACAGATATCCACCCCGACAGACGTTATGCGATTATTCTGTCCGAAGCGGATACAGAGGATGCCATCGCTTCCGCTATGGAGCAGCCTGAGGCGGCGGATGTGGTGTTTTTTTCGTCCGCACAGCTGCCGCAGCTTGCAGCTTTTCTGGCGGCGGTTGAGGTTTCGGGCGCAAACTGTGATGACGCTGCGCAAAAGGCAGCTTCATACGGAGGAGAACTGCTTGCTTATCCCTGCGCCGTTGATACGAGCATACTGTACTACGACCGTGGGAAGCTCACCGAGCAGGATTTGTGGAGCTGCGAGCATATCCTGAGAAAGAATCTTTCGGGCATAAAGACGGTGCTTGCCGCGGATATCACGGACAGCGGCTTTGTCTGCCCGTTCGTATTAAGTGCTGCCGAGCAAATGCGCGGCGAATGTGCAGAGCCCTGCGCAGAGCTGTTTTTCGCTTTGGCGGACAACAGCAGCTTTTCGGGGGAATACAGCGAGCATGATATCAAATCCGGCTTTGCGCGGCGAAGCATTGCAGCGGCGGTGTCCGGTACACTCAGTGCGAGCGCGATAGAGAGCTCACTTGGAAAGGATTTCGGCGCGGCGGCTCTGCCGAGGTTCACCTTGTCGGACGGGATCGAGCTTCAGCCGCTTACGATGGCTGAGTATATGCTGGTAGGGGTGCGGAGCAGCAGCCCGTCAGCGGAGGCTGCGCAGGAGCTTGCGCAGTGGTTTTCAAGCGGAGAAAATCAGCTCTTGCGGTTAGAGCGGCTTGGATATATTCCGACGGATATCACGCTTACCGGCGACAAGGAACTGCTGAGCAGATATCCGGCTGTACAGGCGGTCTGCACGCAGCTTGAGCACAGTATGACGGTATCGCAGCAGCAAAAGTTAATGGCACAGCAGTGCTGCAAAGACTTGGGAGCGGCAGTGCTGGGTAAGGACAAAGCCGCGGCGGCAGCAAGCGCACAGGAACTTTGCGCATTGCTTTGGCAAAAGGAGTAGCCTATGACGGACTTTACCGCAATCGATGAGAAATACGCCTGCACCCGTGCTTTGGGTGCACAATACTTCGCGGAAAAAACAAGCTTTGCGGTATGGTCGCCTATGGCTGATGAGGTAAGCATAAAGCTGTACCGATCCTGCACTTCGGAAAAAGCCTTCAAAACGGTAAAAATGCACCGCTCGAATCAGGGCGTTTGGAGCGCCGCAGTGCAGGGCGACCTTGACGGGATATACTACACCTATGCAGTGCGCATGGACGGCAGAGTGCGCGAAACCGCCGATATATACAGCCGCAGTGCAGGGCTCAACGGCAGGAGAGGGATGATTTTCTCCGAAAGCTCTGTGGATATTCCCGGCTGGGATAAGGATAGGTGCGTAAGGCTTGCTTCGCCAACTGACGCGGTGATATACGAACTGCATATCCGCGACTTTTCCATGGACGAAAACGCAGGCTTTTCGCTTCGCGGGAAATTCCTCTCAATGTGCGAGGAGGGCGTGTGCAACTCCTTTGGCGACAGCGTGGGGATAGACTATATACAAAAACTCGGCGTCACTCATGTCGAGCTGCTGCCCGTTATGGAAAATGAGAGCGTGGACGAGTGCTCTCCTCAATACAACTGGGGCTACGACCCGCTTTTGTATAACGTGCCCGAGGGCAGCTACTGCACCGACCCGTATGACGGCAGAGTGCGCGTCAAAGAGCTTCGCAGCCTTGTACGGGCGCTTCACCAAAGAGGGATAGGCGTTGTGCTTGATGTGGTGTACAATCATACATACAGCACGGAGAATTCGCCGTTTGACATACTGTTTCCGGGGTACTATTACAGGAGCACGCAGGAGGGCTATTCCAACGGCTCGGGCTGCGGAAACGAGCTTGCTTCAGAGCGCAGAATGGTACGTCGTTTTATCTGCGACAGCCTTTGCGCATTGGCGCGCGATTATCACATAGACGGCTTTCGCTTTGACCTTATGGGGCTTATGGATATCGAAACGCTCAATCTCTGCATACAGCGGCTTCGCGCGATAAATCCCGATATCCTGCTGCTTGGAGAGGGCTGGACGGGCGGCATATCTCCTCTTGGGGAGGACTTGCGCGCACTTAAGCACCATGCCG
This sequence comes from Oscillospiraceae bacterium, assembly GCA_051882595.1. Lineage (GTDB taxonomy): Bacteria > Bacillota > Clostridia > Oscillospirales > Ruminococcaceae > CAG-115. The sequence goes on from JBJESD010000035.1 coordinate 15,953, forward strand.
ATAGGTTTCGCGGTGCGGCGGTTTTCTCGGATGATTTTCGCGACGGGGTAAAAGGCTCGGTTTTCTCGGGCGGCGACTGCGGCTATATCAACGGAGAGCACTCCAAAAGCAGAGCGGAGCTGATAAAATCGGTGATGTGCGGCGGAGTATATCACCCGGGGATAGACCGTTTTCAGGGAAGCTGCTGGGCGAAATCGCCGCTTAGCAGCGTGAATTATCTCGAGTCGCACGACAACAACACCTTTTGGGATAAGCTCGCCTTATCCATTGCCACAGCGGACGAAAAGCAGCGGCGCAGGGTCGCATGCCTTGGCGCGGCGCTTTTGCTGCTGTCGCAGGGAATACCGTTTATTCAGGCAGGACAGGAGCTTCTGCGCAGCAAGCCCGACGGCAGTGGCTTTTGCAGCAACAGCTACAACGCGCCGGACAGCGTAAACTGCATAAAATGGGATGACGTGACGAAAAACCGCGATATCATGGAGTACTACCGTGGGCTTATCGCGATAAGGAAAGCATATAAGGAGCTGCGCATGACCACAGCCCGGCAGGTACGCAGGATACGTTTCACTAAGCTGAGGGGCGCGGCTTTTGCGGCGCACATCGGGCGGCTGATAGTTGCGGTAAACCCATACAGGGCAAATGCGGTGATAAAGCTGCCGCCCGGGGAGTACAGCGTCCTTGCGGATGGTACGCGCGCAGGCACAGCTCCGCTTGGCGTGGTCAAAGCAAGGGCGAGCGTACAAGCGCAGAGCATACTGCTGCTGTGCCGCAGTAAATCGAATGATACATAAGAGGTTAAAATGACGCTGATTTTTAGTAACCACAGATTTCAGTACGAGGTCGAGCGGATATTCCGCAGCTTTTTTCCGCCGATAAAGATTGCGCTTTCCTGCGACAGGTCGCAGGCGACGGGAGATTACTGCCTTACCGAGGTGTGCGCTCAGGCTGAGGGGCTGCGGCTGTCGGTGCAGCTGTGCGCCGAGGGCAGGGAGTATTCCGAAAGCGAGCTGCTGTCGCATGACACTCCCGAAAAGGAGCAGGAGCGAGTACTGTGCGTGCTGCTTTACGAGGTTCTGCAGCAATACACGGGCAAATCAATGCCGTGGGGAATACTGACCGGTGTACGGCCGGTAAAGGTGCTTTCAAAGCACACGGACGAATATGCACGGGACAAGCTGCTTGTATCGGAAGAAAAGCTGGCGCTTGCGCGCAGGATAGATGCGGTGCAGAAGCCGCTTATTGACAGCATACCTAAAAACTCGTTCAGCCTTTATGTGTCGATACCGTTTTGCCCGACAAGGTGCAGCTACTGCAGCTTTGTGTCGCACTCTGTGGACAAGGCGGTGGCGCGCATGGATGAGTATGTGGACAGGCTCTGCGAGGAGCTTCTTCAAACCGCGCAGCTTGCAAAGCGGCTGTCGCTGTCGCTGGATACGATATATTTCGGCGGCGGAACGCCCACAACGCTTTCGGCGGAGCAGCTTAAGCGGCTTTTCGCGGTGCTTGAAGCGTTCGATACCTGCGCGGTGCGCGAGTTTACGGTAGAGGCAGGCAGACCGGACACCATCACCAAAGAGAAGCTGCTTGCCATCAAGCAGGCAGGCGCGCAGCGCATATCGGTAAATCCCCAGACCATGAACGACAGCGTGCTGGAGGCGATAGGCAGGCGTCACACCTCACAGCAGACGGTGCAGGCATACGAGCTGGCGCGCTCGGTGGGCTTTCGCTGTATCAACATGGACCTTATCGCAGGGCTTCCGACGGACACTGCCGAGAGCTTCTGCCGAAGCCTTGACATGGTGCTGGGGCTTGCTCCGGAGAACATTACGGTGCACAGCCTTTCGCTAAAGCGCGCGGCAACGCTTTTCAGAGAGCAGGACAAGCGCTCGGGCGGCGCTGCACAGATGATAGACTACACCCACCGCTCGCTCGGTGCTAAGGGCTATCTGCCGTACTATCTGTACAGGCAGAAGAACACCGCGGACAATCAGGAGAACACCGGATATGCGCTTGCCGGCACAGAGAGCCTTTACAATATGTACATCATGGAGGAGCTTCAGACTATCCTAGCGGTCGGCGCAGGCGCGACCACTAAGCTGGTCGATATGGAAAACAACAGAATCAAGCGGATAGCCAATCATAAATTCCCATATGAGTATTTAGACAGATTTGATGATATCCAAAACAGCAAGAGTGAAATTTTTGGCTTTTTTGCTTAATTTTGTGCGGCTGACGGCATAATTGTTGACAAATCCTGCATTTTGCGTTATTATTATATACAGTGCTTATCGCACTGCAATAATTATCCGGAGGAACATAACTATGGCTAATAACGATAAATTATATGGTATACTCTCTTACATACCGCTTATCGGACTAATTTCGATTTTCATGGGCAAGACGCCGTTTGTACGTCATCACGCAAATCAGGGTTTGGTGCTGTTTATCTTCGAGCTTATCTGCGGCGCTGCTGTAACGGTGCTCTCGATTGTGCTCGGCATCATTCCTATTGTCGGCGGCTTCATGAAGTGGCTTATCGGCTCGGTTATTGGTCTTGTATGCCTTGCGCTTATCATCTACGGTATCTATGGCGCGGCAACCGAAAAGACGCTTAAGCTTCCCGTAATCGGCGAGTTTACAATCATCAAGTAAAGAGAACGTGCGCCGCAGTCTGTATGCGGCGCACTTTTTTGTCTGCGTTATCATATATTAGTCGAAATTTAAAATTTTTTTCAAAAAGTGCTTGACAAATCAAAATAGGTGTGATATAATATACTAGTCGTCAGGGAACGATGATACACGCTGGTGTAGCTCAGTTGGTAGAGCAGCTGATTTGTAATCAGCAGGTCGGGGGTTCGAGTCCGTCCACCAGCTCCAATTTCTTCTTTTAATCGAATATCATGGGAGCGTTCCCGAGTGGCCAAAGGGGGCAGACTGTAAATCTGTTGCGTTTCGCTTCGGTG
>JBJESD010000036.1:0-18802 GCA_051882595.1 Oscillospiraceae bacterium
ACGGCAATATCTGCAAAAGCGGAGAATATGTGTATTATGCCGCCTCGGAGTATGTCCCGGAGGACGAAAAGGAATACTACAAGCTGATTCGCGCGAGAGCCGACGGTACTGAATTCACCGAGCTGTGCACCTTTCAGACCACGGTGAGCAACGGCACGATGCACTCGATTCTCGGCGAGAATTACGGCAGAGTTATGGCGGTTCATCGCGGCTATGCTGTCGTGCCGTTTTATGATTTCGACCTGCCGACAGATACATCCGAATGTACGCCGAACACCATGATAATTGATATCGACAGGGGAAGCTGTAAAAGGCTGCCTGCGCCGGATATCGACCTCACTCAAACGCTTTACGGGCAGGGCGATTATTTTCTTTATCAGGACTGGCTGTATTATACGATAACAATGAAGCAGAGCAAAGCTACTAAGTCGCTGTACCGATACAACCTCGAAAGCGGCGAAACCGAAAGGGTGGATATACCGGCTGTATTCACCTCATATACGGTGACAGACGAGTGCGTCTACTATTCCACCTCGACAAAGGGCGAAACACCCTCGAAGCTTATGAAATACGACCCGAAAAGCTCTGCGACCATCGATTTGTCCGCGCAGCTTGTGATAGAGGGCAAGCCCTTTGCCAATGCGAATTTCTTGTGGAACGGGGAGCAGCTTATTATCTGGGACGAGCATTACTGGACGGGCGGAACTGCCGTAGCCAAGGCCCACTCCGATGTGATTATGATTATGGATAAGCACGGAAATGCCCTTTCGGTTTATGATATGTGGGACGCTCCGATTCCGCGCAGAACGAATAGTCGCGGCGAGTATCTGGAATACGGTCTTAAGTCGCAGAACGGAAAGCTGTATATCTGCACATTTCTGTCGCCCGACGACCCTCGTTCGGGCTACAATGAGGATATTCGCAGTCTTGTGCTGTGCTGTGAGATATCCGATATAATCGAGGGCAAAGCAAAGTGGTATGAGCCGTTCGACTTCTATCAGCTTATTGAGCCAAAGGAGTAAGATAATGCTTGAGCTTCGCAATCTGACAAAAAAGTACGGCGAGAACACCGTACTTAACAATATCAATTTCACCTTTGAAACAGGCGTATACGGGCTTCTCGGCGCAAACGGCGCGGGCAAATCCACGCTGATGAACCTTATCACCGACAACATAAAGCGAACAGGCGGCGAGATACTCTACAACGGCGAGGATATACTGAAGCTCGGCGCGAAATTCCGCAAAAGGGTAGGCTATACGCCGCAGCTTCAGGGAATGTACGAGGACTTTACCGCACGCTCGTTTCTGCGCTATATCGGCTCTCTTAAAGGAATGAAGCTTCGGGAATGTAAGGCGCAGACCGAGGAATTTCTCGGGGTAGTGGGGCTGAAAAACGCCGCCCACAAGCGGCTTGGCAGCTTTTCGGGCGGAATGCGCCAGCGTGTTCTTATCGCCGCCGCAATGCTTGACCGCCCCGAGATACTTATTCTTGACGAGCCGACCGCAGGGCTTGACCCGGAGGAGCGCATAAGGCTCCGCAGCTACATATCCGACACGGCACGAAACCGCACGGTAATCCTTGCGACCCATGTTGTAAGCGATATCGAGTCCATAGCTAACAGCGTGATAATGCTATGCAAGGGCAGACCTGCCGCCGTCGGCACTCCTGCGCAGCTTATTTCGGGGGTAAAGGGCAAGGTGTTCGAGCTTTGCGGCGTTTACGAGGAAATCTCCCACAAAAAAGCGCAGTTCAAAAAAGGACAGGTATATCAGACTGAACGCGGATATGTTCTGCGCGTCACCGCCGAAAGCTGCCCCGAGGGCTTTTCACAGGCAGAGGGCGTCAACCTCGAGGACGTATATCTGTACTATGCAAAGGAGCGAAAATGAGCGAAATCAGACGGGTTCTTCTCTCCCGAAAAACGATACTTTTTATGCTTATAGCGGCGCTTCTGGGGGCGGTGTTCTTTTTGTACGACTGCGGCAGCGAAAAGGAAATCACGCTGTCGGGGGAGCAGCTTTCCGCCTATATTGAGAGCTACCCCGAGCAGCTTCACTCTATAAGAGAAAATGCGGAGAATTACAGCAAACTTGCGGCGCTTTCGGGCGGATTTTCAGCCGAGAATATAAGAAAAACCGCCGCCGATTACGGCAGGCTGGCAGAGGTAAAGCCCGTTATCGGAAACAACAAGGGCTTTGTGCTTCTTTCGGGCTATGTGACGGGGGATGTTCTGATTTTAGCGGCGACCTTGCTTATATCGCAAGGCTTATGCGAGGAGCGCAAAAAGGGGCTTGATCTCCTTATCCGAAGCACCAAAAACGGCAGGCGAGGGCTGTCTGCACAGCGTGTTACGGTTATCGTTACAGCGGCGCTTGCGGCAAGCATACTCCTGCATTTCTTCTGCTATGCGGCGGCGGTTTTAGCCTGCGGCGATATGGGGATTTCCCGACCGATACAATCCGTCCCCGAGTTTTCGCTTTGCCCATACCCGATAACAATTTCCGATTATCTCGTTTTTTCGGTGCTGCTAAAAGCCCTTGCGGCGGCGGTTTCGGGACTTTTGCTGTATTTTCTCAGCGCCCTGTTTGAGCCGATAATCACATTCGGGCTGTTCGGCGGCGCGGCGGTTGTTCAGCTTATTCTTTACGGAGCTATTCTTCCGACGGACAGGCTTGCGCCGCTTAAATTCTGCAATATAGCGGCGGTTCTTCGGACGGATATCTTTTTCGGGGAATACTGCAACCTGAATATCTTCGGCAATGCGGTGGGCTTTCTGCCTTGTGCGCTTTTTGCTGTGGGGGGTGTTTTCGCTGTGCTTGCTGCGGCGTGCTGTATGTTCACCCCGAACAGCGCAGAGGGACTATCTCTCGGCGGCAGAGCGTTTATGAGCATAACAAGCCTTATCAGCCGAAAAGCGCCTCCTGCGCCATTGCCCTTGTGGGAAGCGAAAAAGGTGTTCATCAACCAAAAGGGAGCGATAATTCTCGCAGTGGTCATCTATATTGCGGTAAGCTCGGCGCTTCAGTACCGCTATGTAATTCCCGCATACTCAAAATATGAGGAGATGTATTACGGGCAATTCGGCGGCACAATTACCGAGGAAATGCGCAGCGAAATGACAGCGGAGCACGACAGAGTGTCTGCTGAACAAAAGGCACTTTACGAGGAATATATGGCGGAGCTGGAGGCGAATGATTTCCACCTCACAGACAACCTGATTCCAAAGTACAACAGGCTGGTCGATATGCAAGAGCAGCTTATTACTCTTGACGAATTTATCGAAAGGGCAGACCGTGCGCTTGCCTACACCGACTGCACGGGCATAAAAACCGAGCTTATCAAGCCGAAGACTTACGAGCTTCTGCTGGTGAGGGATACTGCGACTACAAGCAAAAACGCTCTGTATATTCTGCTTGCGCTGGTGGGCGTTTTCGCAGGAATATGCGCCAACGAAAGCCGCTGTAATATGAACGCTGTGCTGAAATCCACTGCTCGGGGCAGGGGACGGCTTACGGCGATAAAGCTGGGGCTAATCGGCGTCACAAGCATTCTCGTTACGGCGGCTGTGTTCACTGCGCAGGTTCTGCTTATCGGCACACAGGGCTACAACGATATTATGGCGGCGGCGCAGAGCCTTGAATTTCTGCGGTTTGTTCCGTTTGAAATAAGCATACTCGGCTATCTTGTGCTGATGTTTCTTGTGAGAATGACTGCGGCTTTTGCGGTGGGCGCTGCGGTAATGCTTATAAGCCGCTGCTGCGGCAGCAGAATCACCGCCGTTTGTATCGGCGCAGTTGTTTTCGTAGTTCCTGCGGCGCTTTCGGGCACGGGAATAATCAGCGTCCCGAGCGCGGCGGATTTTGTGGGATTTTCGGTGATGGGGTGAATATACTTCTATGCTTGACAGCTATACTAAAGTGGTGTAAAATAAGGGAACGGGAGAATCCTTTTCTGAGGAGGAGAACAGAATGAAAGAGATACACCTGAAAGCGCCGCGCGGCTGGATAAACGACCCCAACGGGTTCATTTATTACAACGGCGAATACCACCTTTTCTATCAGCACTTTCCCTACGCTCCGAGGTGGGGAAGAATGCACTGGGGGCACGCCGTCAGCAGCGACCTTATGAACTGGAAGCACCTTGACATTGCGCTGTTTCCCACCAAAACGGACGATATGGACGGCTGCTTTTCGGGCAGCGCAATCGAAAAGGACGGGGCTATGCACCTGCTTTATACCGGTGTACGGTACGATGTCCGCGACCCCGAGAACACCAACTGCTGTCTTGACGACAAATTCACTGCGGCGCAGCTTCATATCTCGTCCGAGGACGGGTACTGCTTCGATAATTTCGGCGGTAAAACCACGGTCATTCCGCCGATTGCCGATACAAAAACCGGCGACCAAAAAAACACGCGCGACCCGAAAGTATGGCGCGGAAGCGACGGGAATTACTATATGGTTCTCGGAAGCACCGTTAATAATCGGGGCAGGCTGCTGTTTTACAAAAGCGCCGACCTTATTCATTGGGACTATGTGAATTATGCCACCGCCGAGGGCTATGGCTGGATGTGGGAATGTCCGGATTATTTTCGGGCTGACGGCGCTGATGTGCTGATTTTTTCGCCTATGGGAACAAAGCACGGAAATCAGGCGGTCTGCACGTTGGTTGAGTTTGATGAGCAGAGCTGCTCCATGAAAATCGGCAGCGAGTTCCGCTTTCTTGATTACGGGCTTGACCTGTATGCACCGCAAAGCACCACCGACAAGGACGGCAGACGAATAGTCGTGGCGTGGCTGAGAATGCCCGAGCCTATTGATAACAACACGATAGGGATGTTCAGTATGCCGCGCGTCTGCGAGGTTAAGGACGGTCACATTTTCTTCCGTCCTCACCCCGATATAAGGGCGAAATTCACCCGAAAGACGACCTCGCCAAGCGAGATTTATATGGTAAGGGCAAGCCTTGCCGAGGGCGAACAGCTTGACATCGGCGGCTATATTATCCGCAGGGAACAGGGCAGAATTATCGCCGACCGAACCGCCGTTATCAGAAATCACGATGAACTGCGGAATACATTTGAAACCCCCGTGCTGAACGGCGCGGAAATCGAGGCTTATGTTGACGGGAATATGGTTGAGGTCTTCGTTAACGGCGGCGAGTATGTCATCACAAATGCAGTTTACGGCCTGTCACGCAGGGTTGTCGGAAATGCCGAGCTGTATGCTATGGACGATACTAAGGGTTGATTATGAGCAGATTTATCGTATGCGCGCTTGGCAAGCTGCCGATAAAATGTGTTGAATTAACGGAAAACGCTCCGCAAAACTGCGGAGCGTTCCAGCTTGTTGAAAAAGTATCTTTCCCAGTCTGTCGATAAACCGTCATCTGCTATTTGTTTCCTAACACGCTGTGAAGCGCCTCAATGACCTCCTCCATATTGATAGGCTTGGAGATAAAGCCGTTCATACCGCAGTCTGCCGCGGCTTTTCTGTCCTCGTCAAAGGCGTTTGCCGTCATGGCGACAATGGGAACGGCGGCAAGCAGGGTATCCTCCAGCGCTCTTATGCCCATTGTGGCTTCATAGCCGTTCATGACAGGCATCTGGATATCCATAAGCACGAGGTCGTAATCGCCGTGCTTTGAAGCGGCTATCGTGTCCACAGCTATCTTGCCGTTTTCGGCAGTATCTACAATAAATCCGTATTCGTTAAGAATCTCGTATGCTATCTCGCGGTTAAGCTCGTTGTCCTCAACCAGCAGCAGGCGCTTGCCCTTGAAGCCGGCGGTTTGCTCGGTGACGGGCAGAACGCTTTCTTCCTCTTTCTTCTGATGACCCAAAGCGTTAAGCAGCGAGTCGCGCAAATCGGACATGAACATAGGCTTTGAGCAGAACGAGGTCACTCCCGCAGCCCTTGCCTCTGCCTCGATATCCGACCAGTCATACGCCGTAAGGATGATTATTGGCGTAGTATCTCCGAAAGCGCGTATCTGCCTTGTGACCTCGATACCGTTCATATCGGGCAGCCGCCAGTCGATGATATAGCAGTGAAAGGCGTCGTTCATTTCAACTGCCTGCTTTGCACGAAGAACGGCTTCTCTGCCGGATAAGGTCCACTCAGAGCGCATACCCACCTGTACAAGCATTTTCGTAACGCTGTCGCAGGTGTTGAAGTCGTCGTCCACCACAAGCGCCTTAAGTCCTGTCAGCTCGGCGATTTTTTCAATGCTTCTGCGTTCTGACTGCAATTTCAGGCAGAGGTTGATAACAAACTCCGTGCCCTTGTTTTGCTCGCTGTGAACCTCGATCGTGCCGCCCATCATGTCAATGATGTTCTTGGATATCGCCATTCCAAGACCCGTGCCCTGTATCTTGCTGACGGTGGAACTGCGCTCGCGCTCAAACGGCTCAAAAACGTGCTGTGCAAACTCGGGGCTCATACCGATGCCCGTATCCTTTACGCGGATCTCGTACAGCCCCTTTCCCTCGGGAGCGTTATGTATCTGAGTGACGCGCACGGACACCGTGCCGCCGGAGGGGGTGAATTTTATCGCGTTGGACAGCAGGTTAAGCAGCACCTGATTGATACGGGTCTTGTCGCAGATGATATCCTCGTCCGAAACGTCGATGACGTCCATAAACAGCTCCAGCTGCTTTGCGTGGATCTGTCCGTTGATGATGGTCTTGATGTCGTGCAGCATATCCGAGAGATTTGCTTCGGATTCATCAAGCTTTATCTTTCCGCTTTCGATACGGCTCATATCCAGAATATCATTGATGAGCGACAGCAGGTGATTGCTTGAGGAAAGGATTTTTGAAAGATAATCCTTAACTCTTTCGGTGTTTTCCGCGTTCGCCATTGCAAGGGTCGAAAAACCTATGATGGCGTTCATAGGCGTGCGGATATCGTGGGACATATTTGAAAGGAACGTGCTTTTGGATTTGCTGGCAGCCTCTGCAAGACTGAGTGCGTCCTCTGCCGCAATACGCAGCCGGTTCAGCTCCCGATTGTTTTTCTGTTCAATCTTAACCAATTGATTGCTTCGCTCAACCTTGATGAAGCTTATGATTGCAAGCACCAGAATAACTACCATAGCGGACATAAAAATGAACATCATCCGAACGGTAGAGTTCATCATATTCATTGTGCTGACCGCGACATACTCCGCCGGTATCAGCAGCAGCAAGGTCATATCATAGGTTTCTATCGTGGTAAGGCAGTAATAGTACTCTGTGCCGTTAAGCTTAATGTTCGCGGTAGCGATACCCTCGGCAGCCAGTCTGCCCTTGATAGCGTTGAAATCGGTGTTCTGTATATACTCTGCTTCTTCAAGAGCCTTGAAAATATTGCGCACTCCGAAAATATCATCTTCATCCGCGTCGTAATACGCCATAGTGCCGTTTTTCTTGATGATATAGGTTGCCGCATTTCCGCCGTAGGTTTCGGTAGTATAGTATTTTTTCAGAGTTTCAATTTCCTTCAGCAGTACAATATGCGTAAATCGCTTTTCGTCTGCTCCCACTGTGACAGGGTCGCTCAGCTTCTGTGCAAATGCAAGGAAGGTGCCGTCCACATTGCTTGTATCGGAAATAAAGGTGTGACATTCTTCACCGTCCGAAAGATGGTGAATATCGTCCCATATGCCCACCGCACCGTCACGCGTATAGGCGGTGCCTATTTCATCAATAAGCATAATATGGCAGCCGTAAAGCTCTGTGCGATGTACTCTCTCCGTTTCACTGACGGCTTTGCACAGTTCCTGCTCATCGCTGCAGTGTTTTCCCTGTGCCGCTGTTTCAATAGCGGTGACAAGGTTCCAGTGAGTTTCCAGACCGTGATTCAGATTGACGTGAATCTGAGAAACCATTTCCTCAAGCTGATAGGAGCGCTCTTGTATTGTCTGCTGCATAAGGTAGCTTCTGATATACAGCACGCCCATTACAAGGGCGCACACCAATACGGCGGCTAACAAAATCGGCACAAGATATTTAGTTGTCTTTTTTGTTTTCGGCATCTAATTATTCTCCTCCAATTTATGTGCTCGCCGTAAAAATGGCTGCGCCGGCATCATCTCAGAATGATGTAATCTGTGGGAGCTTCAAGCTGTCCGCCGTCCTCCACGATACGTTTTCTGACATATTCTATTGCCTTGGGGACATCGGTGTTCATCGAGGTAAAGCCGACCGCCTCTTTGATTGCGGGGATGTACCAGTCACGGTCGGTGTATATCATAACGGAATATGTCGCGCTGCGGTCAAGCTCTTTTCCGTCCCTTGTCAGAGCATTGAGGGTATAACCGCTTTCCGTCTTGGTAATGTCCATCTCAAAGCCGCTGGACACATACAGCGTACTGTCGTTGCAGACAGCGCCGCGGTTTTCCTTGAGGGCAAGGGTGCTTTCAACCAGCTTATAAACTTGGTCGCCCGTCAGCTCTGTTATCAGGGGCGCCCAGCCGTCGTTCTTTGTAAGGTAGCTAAGCTCTTTAAGCGTATAGTCGCCCGAATAAATATCGCTGCCGATGTAGCAGGCCTGCGCGAACATCATATCTACGCCTGCTTCTGCTCTTATGGTATTGCAAACGGCAGAGGCAGCCATGTTGCCGTGCTCCCTTGTAAAGGTGTTGGAGTATGCCGTGTCGATACGAGCCGCAATCTGGTCCTCGGGGTTGTCGGAGGACATTTCGGTATTGAATGCGTCCAGAGCTTCCTTGGGGGTTTTTACCTCGCCCTTAAGTATCATCTGTACCACATCTCTGGAGATACGGAACATATCGTTTGAAGCAAGGCGAATATACATCTTGTTTTCGTCGATGTAGGGCTTTAGGTTTTCAAGCTCGGGAAGAAGCTCCAGAGTAACATTCTTGTTGTAGGGTATCATATTCTTGCCGTAGGAGATATGGTTCTGACCCTCCTGATTAAGCATAGCGGTCATAATATCAAGGATGAGCTTTTCTCTTTCGGGGTTGTCCATACCTTTGTTGGAGGCGGCTATCTGGAATGCCGGATAGGTGAGATACCAGCCGTCCTTTTCGGTATCGCCGAAATAGGGCATAAGAATAACCTCGTCCTCTCCTCTGCCGGGGAAGGTGATAATATCAGCGCCCGTGCCGCGGTACATCGCAGCCTTGCCCTCAAGGAACATATCCTTGGGTACTCGGTTCTCATAGGAAGCGTCCTCTGCGCCAAGCCCTGCCTTATCCTTGAAATCGAAGAAATCCTCAAAGACGGGCAGCCATACCTCCTCGGAAAGCTGATTTGTCGCACCGCTCTCGTACTGCTGACGCCACTCGCGGCCCTCCATAGAGAGAAGCTGTGTGATAGAAACGCCCTGCAATACCTCCATACAGGTGAAGTCCGAAGCGAAATCGGATACAAAGCCTCTTATGCCCACCTTTTCAAAGGCGTCACAGGCAGAGATAAAGCTGTTATAATCGGTGGGTATCGGAACATTGTATTCCTCAAACATCGTCTTGTTGATGATAAGGCTGTCCACCTCCGCACAGGCAGGAAGCCAGTTCACCGTTCCGTCGTCATAGGTGTAGTTATCGAGATAAGTGCCGTAATATGTAGAGGCAAGCTCCGTATCGCCAAGATCATAGAGATAATCCTTCAAGAGCACAGCGTCCTTCAGCGCAAAACGGCGGACGCTCAGGATATCGGGCATATCATCGTGCTTCTGACAGTAGCGATAGAAATCCAGTGAGTTGGTGGCAAGAACAAATTCAAATTCCACCTAGGGGAATTTTTCGCAGAGATACGGCGTATAGTTTTCCAGCATCTGATTGCCCCAGAGCGCGACAGTAACCTTTTCTTTTCCGTCCGCAGTCTGGGTTTCGGTTTCCTGACCGGTTTTGCCGCCGCAGCCGCCCAGTATTCCTGCTGCCATTGCGGTCAGAAGCAGCGCACTTACGATTTTTTTGATTTTCATGTTTTCTCCCTTCAAGTCGGCGTGTTGTGCCGGTCAACAGAATAGTTGTCTTTATACCGAATGTCTGCTTATAATAAACAAATCAATCGAAGTATACGAATAAATCTATTATAACATATTTTGCCAAAAAAATCAATACTTTTTGAGCGTTTTTTCGCATCCTGTCGTTATTTCGGACTTTCGGTAAGCCGCCGCAGACAGGACGTCTGTGCAGTTGCCCCAAAGCATGACAGGATGTCGGGCAACAAAGGGCAACAGGCATAGACAGGACGTCTGTGCAGTTGCCCCAAAGCATGACAGGATGTCGGGCAACAAAGGGCAACGTGCATAGACAGGACGTCTGTGCAGTTGCCCCCAAAGCCCGACAGGACATCTGTGCAGTTGCCCCCAAAGCCCGACAGGACATCTGTGCAGTTGCCCCAAAGCATGACAGGATGTCGGGCAACAAAGGGCAACAGGCATAGACAGGACATCTGTGCAGTTGCCCAAAAGCATGACGGTTTCTCGCCGGTTCGGTATTTGGTTTTTCGGCAAGCTGAAAAATATAAGCCCACATCTTCGCCGGCATTGCGGCAGGTGTGGGCATATTTCTGTTATCATACTGTCTGCTGATGTCCGAAGCGGCGCAGGAACACTTTAACCATTCGCAGAGCCTGTTATTCGGCGGCTTGATTGCTGTTGTAGCGGAGGAACATCACCCAGAACAGCACGCCTGCTCCGGCAAGCGCACAGCCAAGACCGGTATAGAATACCGCGATAAACAGCTCCGGCACAAGCCCCGAATAGCGCAGCCAGATTCCGCCGCCCATCATAAACGCCATTATGCAGTATGCCTTAAGGTCAAAGAAACACCAGAACGGGCGCGTGGGCTGAGCGTAGCTGCGTATGCGGCGGCGGTGCTTATAGCTCATTTTATAGAACATCATACCGAACGCGGCGAACACCGCCAGCGACGCAAGCGGCTGCCAGAATGCAAGCTTCACATTCGTGTATGCGATTACCCCAAGCCGCGCAACGTTGAATCCTGCAATAAGCCAGACGCAGCCTGCAATTGCAAGCAGGGTGCGCTTTTTCACATGGTAAAATGGCTTGTTCATTCTGCCTCCTCCGTTTTTGCGGCGGATCTAAGCGCCGGAAGCAGCATTACTATCCCCGTTGCGGTTATTATATGACCTAAGCCGGCAATTCCCGAAATCGCGCCGTTTGCGCCCTTTGAAAGCTCTGTCCCAAGAACGGCGGCAGCTCCGCGCACCGTCATCATTACCGCGGTAAGCGGCACGCCGATATTGTATACGCACAGGAACGCTCTGAACAGCTTCTTATCGGGCAGGCTCTTAAAATGCGCGCAGAACAGCGCCGCAATAAGGAACATCATCATTCCCAACACGAACAGGTGGGTATGTACCTTCCCGAGAACGGTTACTCCGTCAAAGCCGTTAAGCTTGGTGAACTCTCGGTAGAAAACGCCGCTTGCCATTGCAGCGGCAGCATAAACAAGCGAAATATCAATACACTTTTTCATTTTTCAAATCTCTCCTCATTGCGTTAAACCCGATAAGAACAGTCCGGACGTAGGCGCAGGTTTTCGGTATCATCAGCATACCGATAAGCGGAACTGCGTCCGCGAAAAGCACCACGGGGATATAAAAGCCGAAGCTGAGCACCACGGTAAGCCAGAGGAAACGAAAGCTCCTGTCGCCGCATTTTTTTGCGCTGTTGAAGAACAGCACGACAATTATTCCGCCCGGCACCGCAAACGGGATATTGCGGTAAATGCCGAACGAAAGCGGAGCGTCGGGGCTTGTCCGCCTGTTCTGCGGCAGCAGGCACAGCGCCAAGCCATACCGCCGCGGTAACAACGGGCTTTCCGCCGACCTTGTAGCGGCTGCGCCAGACATAGTACAGCAGCACATAAAACGCCGTCATTGTCACCGATGTTATAAGCTTTCCGATACCGAGCGCTGCGGTATAGCTTTCAAGACCGGTGGTGCAAAGCGCTATCGCCCTTGGCACGAGATGAAACGCGTCACCTGCGCCAAGCGTTACTGTCATTATGCTGCCGACAAACCCTGAAATCCGTCTAATATATAATGCCACATCTGCCGCAATGTCGGCGCAGAGTGGGCTTATTATGTCTCTTGTCATGCGCTCTGCTGATGTCCGAAGCGGCGCCAGCCGTTTCTGCCGTTCTCCTTGACGGCGTACAGCGCCTGGTCGGCGCAGCGCATAAGCGTACCGTACTCGGCGGCGTCCTCGGGGAAGCACGCCATGCCTGCGCTGAAGTGCATACGATAATCCGGGGCGCTGTCAATGCGAAGCTGCTGTGCGGCGGCGGTTATCCTGTCCATTATCTCGCACAGCGTCTTTTCGTCGGCGGCTTTAAGCATAACGACAAACTCGTCGCCGCCGAAGCGTCCGACAAAGCCGTTGTCGCCGATGATTTCCTGAAGCAGCTCGGAGAAGCCGACCAGTATCTTGTCGCCCGTTTCGTGACCGTAGCTGTCGTTTATCTCCTTGAAAAAGTCCACGTCAATGAAAATTATCGTGCAGCCGTCCTTATCGCCTTGCAAAAGCTGACGGGCAGAGGTCTCAAAATACCTGCGGTTCATGATACCGGTGAGAGGGTCGTAGTTGGAGAGGTTCTCGAACACCTTTTTCTCGGCGTTTTCGTGGTTGTGCGCAAACACCAGCAGCATAAGCGTTGCAAGGATGATGACCGCAACGAAAGCGACCAGCGCCCACCGGAATATCTGTATCGTGTCCGAGAGCAGGCGGCTTGGAATTCTCACCACGACGTTCCAGCCGGGCATGAAATCAATGCGCTTGAACACCTGCGTGTATGCTGTGCCGTCCACGCTGTATGCTACGGTGCCGGATTTTGCTCCGGTGCGGATAAGGTACTCCCAGCCGTTGTAGCCGGACTTGTTCGATATGCGGGGCTTTTCAAGCTTGAAGTTGCTCCAGCTTCCGATAAGAAAGCTGTCAGCACCGGAGCAGCGGATGATGTTGTCCGAAAGCCCGTCCATTATCCATATCTCGGTCTCGTCGCTGAGCGACTCGGTGTTTGCAAGCTCCTGCAGCACGGTCAGGGGATAGGTGACGAACAGCAGACCGGTGCGCTCGCCGTCATGGCGCAGGGGAGCGAACATCGTAAACACAAGCTGACCCGTCATGCCCGAGCGGTACGGCTCGGAGATGGTTATTCCGTCGTTTGACAGCGCGGCGGCGGCAAGACCCCATTTCTCGAACTCCTGCTTTTCGGAGTCGGCGGCGAAAAGCGTTCCGTCCTCTGTGACAAAGCCTGCGCTTATGTATTTCGAGTAGGGCACCGTCTTTTTAAGCGCGGTGTACGCCACATCGAGGTCTGCCGAGTGCGAGCAGGAGATAAGCGTTGAGATATCCTGCACCGAGCCGGACAGGTACTTTATCGAGGTATCCATCTTTTCGGAAACAAGCGTGCAGATATCATTGGTAAGCCTGCGGTCGTGCCTCTGGATAAGTCCGTCGAAAACCATAATGATTATCGCAAAGCCGAGAACGCATATCAAAAGGTAGATTCCTATCATCCGTTTGTATGAAAATCTGCCGTTTGCGCCTTCGATGGGGTGGTGCTGTTTTATTTCCATCCTTTTTCTCCAATCCGTCAGAATCAGTTGTGGCTGAGTATCTCGATGACCTCGGCGTCATCAACTGTGTGGCGGTTGACGACGGCAATTCCCGTATCCACGAATTTGACCGTCATTTCCTCGCCGTTTCCTATGGCAAGCGCCGTTTCCACCGCCTTGTAGCCCATGTAGTACTGCTTTTGCAGCATGGTTGCGGCGTTATAGCGGTCGTCTGCGATAAGCTCGCGCATCTCGTCGGAGTAGTCGAAGCCGACAATCGCGATATCCGTCCTGCCGCGCGCTTTTATCGTGCGCGCAAAGCCCACGGTGGAGCCGTTGTTGCAGCCGAACACGCCGCGAATGTCCTCGTAACGGTCGAGGAACTCCTCTGCGCAGGTGACGGCGCGGTCTACACTGCCGTCGTTGCTTTTTACCTCGTCGATTATCTTCCAGCTTTCGGGAGCGTTCTTTATCCAGTACTGGCAGAAGCCGGCAAGCCTTTCGCTTATCGTCTGCGAGTGGAACGAGCCTACCTGTATGGCGACTGAAGCCGCCTCGTCCTCGCGGATGCCTGCCTCGCGGAAGCGCTCTATCATCTCGCGCGCGGCGTACTGCCCTGCGCTGAGGTTGTCGGTCATATAGCAGATGTTGTAGTCCTCGGTGTTTACAACGGTATCCACCAGCACGATGGGAATGCCGGAGTTATACACCTCGCTGACCTTTTTGGAGAGCTTAACGGAATCGTTGGGCGCGAAGATTATCATATCCGCGCCTGCGGCTACTGCGTCGTCGATAAGCCGCTCCTGAATATCCCAGTCCATCTCGGAGTGAGTGCCGCTGCTGAAAATATTGCAGTCGTGGTCGGTGCCGGAGTCTGCGACAGCCTGCATGATGACCTGCCAGTAGCTGCTGTCCACGTTCTTTACTATGAGATAGATGTTTTTTCTGCCCTGCACAGTTTCGTTTGCGGCGGTGAACACGGGCGTCTCACGGGTATCGGGCGCCTCGGAGCCATTGCAGCCGCAAAGCACCGCGCAGCCCAGCGCGAGCGAAAGCGCAAGAGCAGCCAGTCTTTTTATCATTGTATTTCTCCTTATTAATATCGGGCTGAGGATAAACAGCCGCCCGGTAATTGTCTTTTTTTCGACAGGATTTTATTAAGGTATTATCTATTGTATCATAAATCGGCGGAAAAAACAAGACTAAATCCGAATTTTTTGACATTCTGTGCGATTTTTTCTGCCGCTCGGGCAGAGTGCGCTTATGCAGCCGCCCTGCTGTCGAGGAGTGCGCCTGTTGGAAGCTGCTGAGCCGTCGCTCATTGCTCCTATGCAGCCGCCCCGTTGTCGGGGGAATGGCTTATGGCGCACTGCCGCGCGCAGATGGGCTGTCGCAGTACATATCGTGGTTGACGAGGGCGGAATAGTAGCTGTCTATGGTTGTGGGCGCGTTATACAGCGCGGTTATGAGATACGCGCGGATATTGCGCACGGCAGAGGTGTTCTTCTTAAGCGAGAGCAGCACATAATTGATATGCTCGTACTCGAGCTTAAGGAAGCGGCTTTTCACCGCCTGCTGCGGAACATCCTCTCCGTTTACGCGCACGGTGCTCTTTGCGGAGCAGATAACGTCCAGCATTATCCCGACAAGCTCGTCTGCGCGCTGCTTATCGGGCAGGGCGTCATACCCGATATTCTCGCGGATAATTCCGAGATATTCACTTCTTTTATCTTGGGTAATATCCATCTTTTCCATCCCATCGCCGTGGATTGATGGATAGGGATTACTCTCTTTGGATTTATTTATATTTGGATTTATATTATAGGGTGCGTTTTGTTCCGACTTGTTGTTACATTTCGTTACTTCCTGCGGTGCGTTTTCGCTGCCGCTTGCTGCTGCGTTTCGGTTCTTCTGAGCGATAGGGTTAAGCCGGTGCATAGCCTCCTCGCCGCGCTCCAGCAGCTCATTAAGCGGCTGCGGCTCGTCCGTTACGCGGAAATAGCGCCGCGCAGGCATTCCGCAGCGCTTGCACTCGATAAGCCCTGCCTCGGTAAGCTGCTTTATTGCGGCGCTCTGGCGGCGCTTTGACAGGGTGGTGCTCTCCTGCAGGTCATCCACGGTGGAGTAGAAGAAGCCCTCGCTGTCCAGCATCCCGTGAACGGAGTAGTACTCCTGCTTGGAGATAAGCGCGGAGTACATCAGCGCCGCGCAAAGTCCCATGCTGTGCGCAAGCGGTCGGTTGAACGAAACGGTGTTGTCGGGGTTAAGCTGTTGAAGTATTTCCATTGTATCGCTCCTTTCGTTTTTCTTCATGGTATCATGTAAGAAACTGCAAAAGGTTGCAAAATTGCAGAGTATATGATACAATAAGGGCAGGGTGCAGCACTGTCTGCGGACGGAATAATCACACCGGAGAAAGGAGAACAGCAATGGACAGACCCGTTACAACACTGTTTATGCTTATGTCGGTTGACGGAAAAATCAGCACGGGCGCGGCGGACGAGCCGGATATGGACAGGGATTTCCCCGGGATAGCGGGGCTGCGCGAGGGGCTTCACCAATACTACGAGATAGAGCAGACGACGGATTTGTGGTCGCTTAACTCGGGCAGGGTATTGACAACGGTGCGCAAGTGGGCTATAATATAGGAAAACGCACGTTAGCTATACAAAAGGTGAAAGACAATGATACCGACAAAGAACAAAATCAAGCATAAAGAGCTCTTTACAGCCGCCAACTGCATAACGCTGCTGCGCATTGTGGGAACGGTGCTGGTGATGTTTTTCAAGCCGCTTGGGCTGCCGTTTCTGGTGGTATACACATTCACGGGGCTGACGGATGTGCTGGACGGCTGGATTGCCCGACGGACGGGCACGGCGAGCGAATTCGGGGCGAAGCTGGACAGCGTTGCAGACCTGCTGTTCTACGCGGCGATGCTGATAAAGCTGTGTCCGCTGCTGCTCCCGAGGCTTCCGGCACAGCTATGGTGGGCGGCAGGCGGCGTTCTGGCGGTTAGGATATGCTCCTACTGCACGGCGGCGCTGAAATTCCACAGGTTCGCGAGCCTGCATACATACCTCAACAAGCTGACGGGTGCTGCGGTGTTTTTGCTGCCGTACAGTATTCTGCCGGACTGCGCCGCTGCGTACTGCACCGCGGCGTGCGCGGCTGCGCTGCTGGCTTCCGTGGAGGAGCTGATAATTCACCTCAGCAGCAAAAGCTACATCCCCGACAGAAAATCGCTGTTTTTTAAGTGAGGACATCCGACAAGCGAAAGGAGAATTAAGATGGATGAGCAGGTTAAGGAGTACATCAGCGCATATCCGCCGCAGCTTGCCGAGCTTTTCGGCAGCCTGAGGCAGTTGATATTCGACAGCGCGTCGGTCACTCCCGAGGAGACGCTGTGGGCGAAGCTTCCGAGCTATTATGTCGGCGAGGCGTTCGTGCGGCTTATCCCATTCAAGGATCACATCAACATCGAGGCGAGGGCGGTGCAGCTTCATAAGGACGAGCTGGCAGGGTATAAGCTCACTCCCAAGGGAATGCTTCAGCTGTTCCTTAAGCAGGAGGTGCCCTACGACGTGCTGGGGCGTATCTTCGCCGAGACCCTCGGCGCCTGACGGGAAGCCGCGAGCCGAATTCACGCAGAGCGCAGCGTGCACATAGCGCGGAGCTTTGAGAGCGCAGCCGCTTGTCTGACGCAAAAAACCGCACCGTTGAGCCAACTGAGCCAACTGAGCCACGGTGCGGTTAACATGATGTAATAGTTTATCAAGTTTTCTTATGCGCATTGTGTATTTTCAACAATTTTTGTGCAACAATATTGACACGTGATTTTGCGCGTGTTAAAATAAAAATACAGGGAATTACAGTGGACTTGATTGTAGTGTATGAATATAATAAATTATAGAATGGGGGGTTGATGATATGGCTACAAAGAGTATATACAAGGATGTCAGGGTAAAGGATAAGCATTTTGGCCGTTCGTTAGCCAACGCGCTGGAAAACTCTAAAGCCGGAAAATCTCCAAAGGTTATTTTTCAACGTACTCCCCAACGTATCGAAAAGGATAAAATAAATGATTTTTTCAGGAAAGACAGTAAATGAACGGTTATTCTATCCTCTCGTTGAAAGATATGCTTGAAGTACTGGGAGAGAGTGAGGTCAAAGCTAAGCTCTCTTCTTTTTCTTGCCCGATGAATAGGGATGTTGAGTACTTCCTGCGACATAAAGCGATCGAGTTCGCAAAGCAGGCGATCGCCCCGACAAGTCTGGTGTATGCTTCGTATAAGGGCGAATGGGTGCTTTGCGGATATTTTACAATTACAATGAAGGCTTTTACCGTTAAGAAAGATGTAGGCTCTACTATTTTCAGGCGCCTTAAGAAATTCGGTACATATAATGAAGAGCTGAAAAGCTGTCATATTCCTGCGCCTCTCATTGCCCAGCTGGGCAAGAACTTTACAAATGGATATGATGGGCTTATAAAAGGCAGGGAGCTGTTGGAGCTGGCTTGTATTGAGATAAGAAAAATACAGGCTATCGGCGGCGGTAAAATTGTTTATCTCGAATGTGAGGACAAGCCTAAACTAACGCAGTTTTATTATGAAAACGGCTTCAGAGAGTTCGCTAAACGACAATTGGATAAGGATGAACAGGATAAGCTATCCGGTCAATATCTGGTGCAGATGTTAAAGTATTTGGATTAATGGTCATACCGCCCTCGCAAGAGCTTATGCTTTATTCGGGGGCGGTTTTGTCCGACAATGCTGCTTTAGCGGCATGATCTGGCGAAATTCACATTCTTCCTGCTTTTGCCGCTGATGAACAGGAATTGAATTGCCACACCTGCGAAAAAACCGCACCGTTGAGCCAACTGAGCCACGGTGCGGTTTTGATATTATTCTGGTGCCGGTAGTGGGGGTCGAACCCACACGGTATCGCTACCAACGGATTTTGAGTCCGCCTCGTCTGCCAATTCCGACATACCGGCAAATCACTATGTCATTTTAGCACAAAATCGGGGAATTGTCAATACCCTCGGCGCGGTCATCCTGCAGGACGGGGGAGAGCGCACCGGAGGATTACCGCAGGGGGAACGAGGGCGCTTCAAATATGCGGCGGCTGACCTGCTTAAACGTTTGTGTGCACGCGGTTGGAAACGCCGCAGAGCCTGCTGTGAGAGCCGCCTGCGCACGCACGGCACAGATAGAAAAATCCGCCGAGCCCGTGTCGGAACAGGTCCAGCGGAACGGCGGCAGACCGCG
>JBJESD010000037.1:0-18435 GCA_051882595.1 Oscillospiraceae bacterium
ATTTTTGAGCGCGTTTTTCTTCTTTTTTTGTATCATATCTATTGTAGCATAACAAAAAAAACGACAAAAATTTTAAATCACCACTTGCATTTTCTTTAAAAATGTAGTATAATATTTATTAACATTGTGCCTATATCTGTATAAATACGGATATTATGCAAATATCCCGCCATGAAAATTGCTACGAGGTGACTTCTATGAAAGCAGATTTACATTGTCATACTACCATTTCCGACGGCTCTCTAGGCATTTCAGACATCATACGACAGGCAGACCGGGACGATGTGCGTTATCTCGCCATCACCGACCACGACAGCCTTGCCTCGTCGTCAAGGGCAGCGGTACTGGGCAAGCGTTATAATGTCAACGTTATCCCTGCCGTTGAGTTCTCCGCTTTTGACGGGGAAAGAGGCAGAAAGGTACATATTCTATGCTATATGCCCCAGAAGCCCGACAGACTCGAGGGCTTGTGCCTGCGCACCTCTGAGGGCAGGATGAACCTCGGCAAGCGAATGGCAATGAAGGTGCTTGAAAAGTACCCTATCACACTGGAGAGCATTCTGCGCTACTCCGCAGGCAGCAAGGCGATATACAAATGCCACATCATGCACGCGCTGATGGACTATGGCTATACGACAGACCTCTACGGCACTGTATATGACGAGATTTTCGACAGAGAGCACGGCATCTGCAGCGAGGAGGTAAAATCCGAGGCGGATTTTTATCCCGATGTGCGCTTTGTAACAACGCTGATACGCGCCAGCGGCGGAATATCTGTTGTGGCTCATCCGAAGGTATACGACAGCTTTGAGCTTTCTGAACAGCTTGCAGCCTCCGGAGAAATAGACGGAATTGAAATCTGGCATACCAGCGCGGATGAATCGGAGCGCGAGCGCCTTAAGGTCATTGCAGAAAAGAATAACCTTATCACCACAGGCGGCTCGGATTTCCACGGCTTCTATAACCATTACGCAATACAGATCGGCTCCAATTTCACACCGGAAGAGTCGCTTCACAGAATACTCAATCACAAAGGCAAGGCCTAATCTATATACAAAAGAAGGACAAGAAAATGGACATCAAACAGCAGGCGTTAAATAAGCATTATGAGTGGCAGGGCAAGCTTGAGGTGGTATCCCGCGCAAAGATTGAAACGCGCGAGGACCTTTCCCTTGCGTATACTCCGGGAGTTGCGCAGCCCTGTCTTGAGATAGCAAAGGACCCTGCGCTGTCTTACAAGCTTACACGCAGAAGCAACCTTGTTGCGGTCATCACCGACGGCACGGCGGTTCTGGGACTTGGCGATATCGGCGGACTTGCAGGTATGCCTGTCATGGAGGGAAAATGCTGCCTTTTCAAGGAGTTCGCGGATGTGGACGCGTTCCCCCTGTGCATAAAGAGCAAGGATCCGGACGAAATCGTGCGTACCATAGAGCTTATCTCGGACAGCTTCGGCGGAATTAATCTCGAGGATATCTCGGCGCCGCGCTGCTTTGAGATAGAAGCAAAGCTTAAGGAGCGGCTTGATATTCCCGTATTTCATGATGACCAGCACGGCACGGCAATTGTCGTAGGCGCGGCTGTTCTCAATGCGGTAAAGCTTGCAGGAAAGAAGCTTTCGGAAATAAGGGTCGTAATAAACGGTGCAGGCTCTGCCGGCGTTGCTATCGGCAAGTTCCTGCTTAAACTGGGCGTCGGCGATCTTGTTATGGTAGACCTCTGCGGCGCACTCAACCGCAGCGACAGCTACGAAAACCCTGCTCACGCAGAGATGGCGCAGATCTCCAACAAGAACAACGTCCGCGGTACTCTTGCGGATGTGCTTAAGGGCGCCGATGTGTTTGTCGGAGTTTCCAAGCCCAATCTGGTTACTCCCGATATGGTAAGAAGCATGGCTGATAAGCCGATACTGTTCCCGATGGCAAATCCCGATCCCGAGATAACCTACGACTGCGCAAAAGAGGCAGGGGCTTTCATCGTAGGAACAGGCAGAAGCGATTATCCCAATCAGATCAATAATGTGCTTGTGTTCCCCGGCATCTTCAAGGGCGCGCTCAGCGTTCGTGCAAAGGCTATCACCGAGGAGATGAAGCTTGCCGCAGCGCACGCTATTGCAGACTTTATTCCCGAGGACAAGCTTTCTGTTGATTGTATCATTCCCAGCGCATTGGACAAGACGGTAGCCGACGCGGTCGCAAAGGCTGCGGCGTCTGCATGGACAGCTGCCAGCAGCTGACGGAGGTAGTATTATGCATTTTGATTACAGACCACACGGCGTATGCTCGCAGAATATCAGCTTTGATATCGAGGACGGAGTGATCAAAAACGTGGTGTTTATGGGCGGCTGCAACGGCAATCTTCAGGGCATTGCGAAGCTTGCCGAGGGATTAACGCCCGAGCAGCTGATAGAAAAGCTTGAGGGAATACGCTGCGGCTTTAAACCCACATCCTGCCCCGATCAGTTTTCCAAGGCTGTGCGCAAGGCTATCGGCAAGTGATTTTGATGTGAATTCATCATACAATGTAGTGAGGTGGACGATATGAAAATTTCATCGCTGTTTGAAAAGGGAAAGACCGTATTCTCGTTTGAGATATTCCCTCCGAAAAAGGGCGGTTCGATTGATACTGTGTATTCGACGCTTGAGGCGCTCAGCGATCTTCATCCCGATTTCATAAGCGTTACATACGGCGCAGGAGGCACCGCAGCCGGCTGCTCGACGAGAGAGATCGTATCGCTTATCAAAGAAAAGTATCATACAGAGTCCATCGCACACCTGACCTGTGTAAACTCCACAAAGGCGGATATCGACCGCATTATCGCAGAGTTCCGACAGTACGGTGTTGAGAATGTTCTGGCGCTTCGCGGTGATATCAACCCCGATATACCGCCCAAGGAGGACTTCAAGCACGCGAGCGACCTTATCGAGTATATGAAGCCGAGAAGCAATCTGCATTTTTCCGGCGCGTGCTACCCCGAGTGTCATTCGGAATCAAAGGATATGATCGAGGATATACGCTATCTGCGCAAAAAGGTTGACGCAGGCGCAGAGCACCTGATATCCCAGCTGTTTTTTGACAACTCTCATTTTTATGATTTTCTGGAAAAGGCAAGGATAGCCGGCATAAACGTTCCGATAGAAGCCGGAATAATGCCGTGTGTTAACGCAAAGCAGATACACCGCATGGTCTCGATGTGCGGAGCAAGCCTGCCGCCGAAGTTCGCGAAAATGATACAGCGTTACGGCGACAACGATGAGGCAATGCGTGACGCAGGCATCGCATACGCGGTGGATCAGATAATCGACCTTGTTGCGAACGGCGTTGACGGCATACATCTGTATACAATGAACAATCCGTATATCGCGCGGAAGATAAGCGAAAGCGTAGAAAAGGTGATAAGAATATGATTTGTGAGATAACTAAAATAAACCGTTCCGAGGCACTGCGCTACATGGGCTATTCCGAGCAGCCGGACGAGCGCATTTGCGCGGTTATAGACGAGTGCGAGAGAGAGCTTATCAAGGCGGCGCGTCCGCAGTATGTTTGGCGTGCGTTCAACATTGTGCGCGGCTTTACGCTGTCGCTTGAGGACTGCGATTTCCCTCTCGAGGGCGACAATATAGAGCAGCACTTAAGAGGCTGCGACAAGGCGGCGGTGGTATGCGCTACGCTTTCCTCCGACACCGACCGATACATCAAGAAGCTGGATGTCAGCGACAGCATGAAGGCGGTCATTACCGACGCCCTTGCAAACGCAATGATAGAGCAGGTTGCCGAGAAAGCAAGATGTGATATCCTGGAGAATATGGCAGGCTATTCCACTACATGGTGCTATGGCGCAGGCTACGGTGATTTCCCGATAGAATGTGCACCTCTGCTCATCGCAAGCGTTGACGCGGTGAGAAAGATAGGCGTTTGCTGTACCGCAACACATATGCTGACCCCGAAAAAGACGATACTCGGCGTTATCGGACTTTACAAGGGCGAGCTGGACAGAAAGCGCCGCCACTGTGAGGATTGCAGCATGAAATCCACCTGCAAATTCCGCGAGTTCGGACTTAGATGCTGATTTAAGCTTATAGCAACACAACACCCGGGAAGATGACTTTCTTCTCGGGTGTTACTGTATTTACGGCTTATTCTATCGCTGTGACCTTGTAGCCTGCACCGGTCACTGCGTTTGCCAGCGTTTCGTCCGAAACAGGCGCGCTTAGCGTTACGACAGCCTGCTTTTTGGCAAGCGATACGGCAGCGGTTACTCCGTCAAGGATGTTTAGCGCCTGCTCGACGTTAGCCTTGCAGTGGCCGCACGTCATGCCCTCTATCGACAGCGTCCTGACGGTGGCTGCCGAAGAGCCGCCCTGCTGCGGCTCGGGCTTCATTGACACTCTGCATTCCATGACGGGCGCGGCAGTCGGGACTGCTTCTACTCCCTTAACCGTGAAGAAGCGCAGTCTGAGCGCGTTGAGGACAACGCAAAGCGAGCTGAGGCTCATTGCCGCGGCTGCTATCATTGGATTAAGCTTAAGCGAAAACGGGATGAACAGTATGCCTGCCGCCAGTGGTATTCCTATTGAGTTGTAGAAAAACGCCCAGAACAGATTTTGCTTGATGTTCCTTACAGTGGCTCTGCCCAGCGCAATGGCGGAAGCTGCGTCGCAAAGGTCGCTTTTCATAAGCACGATATCGGCGCTGTCAATGGCGATATCCGCTCCTGCGCCTATGGCAATGCCGATATCTGCTGCGGCAAGCGCCGGCGCGTCGTTTATTCCGTCGCCTATCATGGCAACGCGTTTCCCCAGTGCCTTAAGGCGTGCAATATGCTCCGCTTTTCCGGCAGGCAGAACCTCGGCTATCGCTTCATCCACGTCTGCCTGACGGCGGATGACCTCGGCGGTGCGGCGGCTGTCGCCGGTAAGCATGACTACGGAGATGCCCATTGCTTTAAGCCGCCTTACGGCTTCGGGACTTGTCGGCTTTATCATATCAGCCGCAGCGACGATGCCGACCACCTTTTCCGAGTTTGCGATATACATTACCGTCTTTCCCTCGTCGGATAGCCGCTCGAAATCCTGCTTTGCGGCGGTTGTATCTATATTTTTCTCGGACATCAGCCTTTGGTTGCCGACATACCATTGCTTTGTGTTTATTTCCGCGGTAACTCCGCGCCCGAAAAGCGCTTCAAACCCTGCTGCCGCAAGCGGCTTTATGCCCAGCTTTTCGCCCTGCTCTACAATGGCGGCTGAAACAGGATGCTCGGACATCCGCTCTATCGAAAAGGCTGCGGCAAAGGCTCCGCTTTCGTACTCTATGATGTCGGTGCACTTCGGCATACCCTCGGTAAGTGTTCCGGTCTTGTCAAGTACCGCAGTGTCTATCGTGTTGAGAGCCTCCAGCGCACGGGCGGATTTTATCAGTATGCCGTTCTCCGCGCCCTTTCCCGTACCTGCCATTATCGCCACTGGCGTTGCAAGCCCCAATGCGCACGGGCAGGAGATTACCAGCACCGAGATCGCGCAGGACAATGCAAACGTGAAATCATATCCGATTATCAGCCATGCAGCCAGCGTCACCGCAGCGATGGTCATAACCGTTGGAACAAATATTCCGCTTATCCTGTCCGCGATGCGCGCTATCGGCGCTTTGGAGGCTGCCGCGTCGCCGACAAGCTCGATTATCTGCGAAAGGGTAGTCTGCTCTCCGACCTTTTCGGCGCGGAATTTGATAAAGCCGCTGCTGTTGAGCGAGGCGGTCATCACCTTGTCGCCCACCGTCTTTTCGGCAGGAACGCTCTCGCCGGTCAGTGCCGACTCGTTTATCGCGGCGCTGCCCTGCGTTATCGTGCCGTCGGCAGGGATGCGCTGTCCCGGGCGCACTATGCAGATATCTCCCACGGCAAGCTGCTCTGTCGGAATGGTCACCTCTTCGCCGCCGCGATCGACAACTGCGGTCTCGGGAGCAAGCTCGGTAAGCCTGCTTAGCGCTTGGGCGGTTTTTGCTTTTGAGCGGCTTTCAAGGTACTTGCCTACGGTTATCAGCGTAAGGATAGTGCCTGAGCTCTCAAAATACAGGTCATGACGGAATTGCTCGACAACAGCAAGGTCGCCTGTTCCGGACGCGTAGGTTATCATATATATTGCGAATATTCCGTATATTACAGCCGAAGCAGCTCCCAGCGCGATAAGCGTGTCCATGTTGGGCGCGCGGTGCGTCAGCGCTTTGAAGCTCTTGCTGAAATAGGCGCGGTTGAGGTACATTATCGGCAGCGTAAGCAGAAACTGCGTAAACCCGAATGCCGCAGCCCCCTGCGTCCCCTCAAGAAATGAGGGGAGCGGCGCCCCGAACATATGCCCCATGGACACATACATCAGCATCACGAGGAACACCGCCGACCATATAAGCCTGTGCTTCATCTGCCGCGCCTCGTCGGCTTTTTGCGAGGCTGAGTCCTGCTTCGGGGCAGCGCCGTCCGCGCGTTTCAGCGAACAGCCGTAGCCTGCCGCTGTTACGGCGTCGATGATCTGCTGCTCTGAAATGCCGGAGTATTCCACCGTCATACTTGCGCTCATAAGGCTTACGGAAACCTCCTGCACGCCGTCAAGCTTTTTAACTGCCTTTTCTATATGGGCAGAGCAGGCGGAGCAGCTCATGCCCGTAATGATGAATTTATTCTTCATTGCTATACCTTTCCGGTTTGGTTAACTATGACTAACGCCGCATTGATTATACATCAAAGCAAGGATTTTGTCAAGCAGACCGCACAATTTGCGGTAACATATTTGCTTTGCCTTGGGGTATATTCGCCCTTGCAGCAAAAATATCGCGCGATGTCCTAAAATTTCTGCAAACCTCTTGCAAATAGCGAAAAAGTGATATATAATAGTAATGTGGATATTTATATGCAATTATCCCCCGTATACCAAAACATTTTGAAAGGAATGCGTGCTATGCTTAACGAAAAGGTTACGATCACTATATGCGGCACTTCTTACAGATTGAGAACAGACAACGCAAAACAGCTTGTCAATATCGGCAATGAGGTCGAAAAGCGTATTACGGATTACTGCCGCGCGAATGACTCCATCGAGAAAACTGATGCGGCGATATTCACCGCGCTTGACCTTGTTTCGGACATATATACGCTGCGCTCCGAAAGCAGCAGGCTTGAGCAGGAGGCAGAAGCAGCAAAAAAGAAGCTTGAAAAGGCAGAAGCGGCTGTTGAGGAAAACAAGGCTCTGAGAGCCGCCGCAGACGAGCTTAAGCGAGAGAGCAACGAGCTTGCCGCACTTAAAAAGAAGTATGCGGAGCTTGAGCAGAAGAACGCAGAGCTTTCGGAAAAGCTTAAGGCGGCAGAGGATAACAACATTGCATCCGACGAGGCGTGCAAGCAGGCAGAGGAGCTTCGCGCAAAGCTTCAGACCGCCGAGGAGAAAATCGCCTCCCTCACGGCTGAGGCAAAGGAAACCGCTTCGCGCATAGAAGAAAAGGACAAGATGACAGCCGAGCTTTCAAAGGAGAACGCTGCACTCAAAAAGAGCGCCGAAGAGGCAGATACATTGCGCAAGGAAAATGCGCGCTTGTCCGACGAGCTTAAGAAATCCGGCAAAAACTCCGAGGAATACAAGCAGATGGAAAAGCGCATAAAGCAGCTTGAAAAGGACAACGAAAAGCTCAAAACCGAAGGCGACAAGTCCTCTGCGGGAAGAAAGGCACTTAACGAGCAGCTGTCCGAGCTTAACAAAAAGGTAAAGCATTATGAGGAAGCCTGTGCACAGGCGGCGAGCCGCGCGGATTCTCTCGAAAAGGAAAACGTCGAGCTTAAGTCAAAGACCGAGGAAAGCGAAAAAATTGCAGAGCAGCTTAAGCAGCAGCTGAGAAGCAGCAGCGACAAGGTAGTCGAGCTCAGCGAAAAGTCGGATAAGCTTGAGGAGCTTATGGTGAAATTCTCGCAGACCGAAAGCGAGAATATCGCGCTTAAGGCAATCAGCGAGAGCGCGCGCGAAAGCGCAGAAAAGCTTGCGGAGCTTGAAAAGGAATGCGTACAGCTTCGCGCGCAGGCTGAGGAGTCTGCAAAGGAAATCAAGGAGCTTAAGCGCACAAACGCTTCCCTTAACAAGCAGGTCAACGAAATGCTGGAGGATGGACAGCTTACGCTATGAGAGAGATACTTGCTCCCCTTGGGAGTATAGAGAGCCTTACGGCTGCGCTCAACACGGGCGCAGACGCGGTTTATATCGGTATGAAACAATTTTCGGCGCGCAAAAACGCCGAAAATTTTTCTGTGGAAGAGCTTAAAAGGGCTTGCGATGAGTGCCATCGCCGCGGAGTAAAGCTGTACGCGGCGCTTAACACGCTTGTGTACGACAGCGAGCTTGAGGAGTTTTCGCGCTGCGTAGAAACCGCTGCGCGCTGCGGCGTAGACGCGCTTATCGTACAGGATGTCGGCGCGGCGGAGCTTGCGCGCCGGGTGTGCCCTGCAATGCCGCTGCACGCTTCAACTCAGATGACGCTTAACAGCGTATGCGCAGTCAGGGCGGCAGAGCAGTGCGGATTTTCGCGTGTTGTAATCGGGCGCGAGCTTTCAAAGGACGAGATAAAGCATATCGCAGATAATACCACGGCGGAGCTTGAGGTGTTTGTTCATGGCGCGCTGTGCGTTTCAATCAGCGGTCAGTGCTATATGAGCAGCGTTTTCGGCGGCAGAAGCGGCAACCGCGGTCTTTGCGCCCAGCCCTGCCGACTTGATTTCTCCTGCGGCGACAGGCACAATGTCATCTCGCTTAAGGACAGCTCTCTTATTCCGCATCTTAACGAGCTGGAAGAAATCGGCGTTTCATCCTTTAAGATAGAGGGCAGGATGAAGCGTCCCGAATATGTCGCCTGCGCGACGGACGCGTGCTTCAGGTCGCTCGGCGGTATGGAGTACGACAAAGAAAGGCTGGGCGGAATTTTCTCGCGCGGAGGGCTTACCGACGGCTATTTCAGCGGCAACATGGAGAATATGCAGGGCATACGCAGTCGCGAGGATGTCGAAAACTCCGCAAAGGCGCTTGGCGGCATAAAGGCGCTGTATAAGGACGAGCTTCCGCGGTTAAAGGCGGATATCCATGTAACAGCGCAGTCCGGCGAGCCGATAGAGGCGTGCGCAAAATGCGGAAATATCTACGCGTCTGTAACGGGCGCGATTCCGAGTGCTGCACAGAATGCTCCGACCACAGAGGAGAGCATATGCGCACGAATGAGTAAGCTTGGCGGAACACAGTTTTATCCGGGCGAGCTTACCGCGCAGGCGGACAACGGACTGTATATCCCTGCCGCAGAGCTTAATGCGCTTCGCAGAGCGGTCTGCGAGCAGCTTGACAGGCAGCTGCTTATCCGCAATACACCCGTGTATGAGATTTACAGCGCCGTTTTGCCGCAGCAGCAAAAGCGTGCTGCGACAGCGCTGCGATACCGCGCCGAGATAGCTTCCGCATCGCAGCTTGAGCAGGCGCTGTCGCTGCCATTTGCGTGCGTGTATGCGCCGATGAGGCTTCTCAGCGAATCCACCGAGCAAAAGGAAAGGATAGCCGTTATCCCACCGCTGTTTCTCGCGGATTGCGAGGACGAGGTGCGCAGCAGACTTAGGCAGCTTAGAAAATCAGGCTTTGCAAAAGGCGTTGCACATACGCTTGGTCATGCACAGCTGCTTAAGGAGGAGGGCTTCGAGCTTCTCGGAGGGTATCGGCTTAATGTGATAAACAGCCTTAGCGCAGACTTTTACGAGCGCTTCGGACTAAGCGACCTTACGCTGTCGTTCGAGGGAACGGTGCAGCTTCTCTCCGAAATCAAGTGCGGTATACCGCGAGGTATACTCGCCTATGGCAGACTGCCGCTTATGGCAATGCGGCGCTGCCCGATAGCCGGCGGCAAGCCGTGCGGCGCAAAAACCCCGTGCGGCGGCAGCATAAGGGACAGGCGCGGCAGCGAAATGCCGGTGCTGTGCGGCGGAAACTATGTCGAGCTGCTTAATCCCGATGTGCTTATTATGAGCGACAGACAGCGCGCCTTGTCGCAGTTTGATTTTGCGCTGCTTAAGTTCACCGATGAAAACGAGCTTAAGCCGGTGCTGGATATGTATCTTAACAACGGAAAGCCGCAGGGAAGCCTTACAAGGGGCTTGTATTTCAGGGGCGCGGAATGATTTTTTTTGAGGCGGCAAATCTTTTCGGGGACGCTTCGCCGTGCGTTATCTTCACTGCGTATCGGCGGCTTCGGGCAGTATTCACGGGTATGTGCTAAAAAAGTACCAAAAAATTCTTTTTTCAGCGTAAATTTTGATATAAATAATATATTGCCCTCGGTACAGAATAGTGATATAATAAATTCAGCTATCTCAATAACCGCTTTGCAGCATTGTGCATTGCGGAACGAACAGCGTGGACTGCTTAATTTCATCAAAAAGTCAATTTATATAAAAGGAGAAATAATATGTTTGGTATTTGCAAGGATATCGGTATCGACCTCGGTACTGCCAATACACTGGTTTATATGAGGGGAAAGGGCATCATCATCCGCGAGCCGTCTGTTGTTGCTGTTGATAAGAAGCTTCAGTGCGTGCGCTATGTAGGTCAGGAGGCTAAGGATGTTATCGGACGTACCCCCGGCTCTATCGTTGCTGTGCGCCCTCTTAAGGACGGCGTTATTGCGGACTTTGACATGACCTCCAGTATGCTTGAGCAGTTTATCAAAAAGGCGCTCAGGGGCAGGGGCAAGGCTCGTGTTATCATCTGCATTCCCTCGGGAGTTACAGAGGTAGAGCGCCGCGCAGTAAAGGAAGCCGCACAGAACGCCGGCGCAAAGCGCGTTTCCATCATCGAGGAGCCTATGGCTGCGGCTATCGGTGCAGGTCTGCCCGTTGCAGAGCCTATCGGCAGCATGATCGTTGATATCGGCGGCGGCACAAGCGAGGTTGCTATCATCTCCCTCGGCGGCATTGTAACAGCGCGCTCGGAGAGAGTTGCAGGCGACGATATCGATCAGGCTATCATCAGCTACATCAAAAAGAAGTACAACCTGCTTATCGGTGAGAGAACAGCAGAAAACATCAAGACGGGAATCGGCTCTGCATTCAAGACAGACGAAAACGAGCCGGTTATGGACATAAAGGGCAGAAACCTGCTTAACGGTCTGCCCGAGAATATCACTGTAACAAGCGAGGAGATACGCGAAGCTATTGCAGAGCCGCTCTCCCATATCATTGACGCAATCAAGACTACGCTCGAAAAGACGCCTCCCGAGCTTGCTGCGGATATCATCGAGTCCGGCATCATGCTTGCCGGCGGCGGAGCGCTGCTGAGAGGTCTTGACAAGCTCATCCACGAGGAAACCGGTATGCCAGTAAAAATTGCGGAGCGTCCGCTTGACTGCGTTGCAGACGGCACGGGCAAGGTTCTTGAAAACATCGACAAGCTTGAGGATGTACTCAGCGTAGACGAAACAATGTATTAATACAGAAATATAATAAGAGCGCGGCGGTATACGCTGCGCGCTTATATTACGTCATAGTTCATCGAGAAAAATCGTAAGGGGGAGCGCGATGAAAGAATTTTTCGGCAGCGTAAAGTTCAAGATACTGGTTTGCATTGCGGCACTTTTGCTTGGATTTATGACCTATATCGCGGTATCCGGCGGTTTTGCGACCGTCCCCGAAAGGATACTCACCGCCGTTACTTCTCCCTTTGTCAATGCAGCGAATGCCATCTCCGACGGAGTGGGCGGCTTTATCGACAAGCTTGTCAATGCCGACGCATATAAGCAGCAAAACGAAGAGCTTAACGCAAAGCTTAGCGAAATGTATGCCGCAACTATGGATTATGAGGAGCTTAAAGAGGAGAACAGGCTGCTGCGAGAAATGCTTGGGCTTAAAGAGGAGAACAAAAGCTTTGTATTCTCTCACCCGTGCGATGTTGTTGCCAGAAATGCAAACGACATATATGGCGGCTTTACGATAAACCGCGGCAGCAGCGACAATATTTCGCTTAACGACCCTGTTGTGACCTCGGTCGGACTTGTGGGACGTATCACCGAGATAGCGCCGTTTTATGCAAAGGTCTCCACTATACTCTCTCCGCAGGTGAATGTGGGAGTGCTCTCAATGCGCAGCATGGCAACAGGCGTGCTTGAGAACGATGTAACAACAGCCCAGCAGGGCAGATGCCTTATCAGCAATATACTAAAGGACGGCGATATAAGGGTCGGAGATATCATCGCCACCTCGGGAAACAGCGGTCTTTTCCCCGAGGGAGTTATCGTTGGCACCGTTATCGAGGTGTATGACGACCCGAACGGGCTTTCGCGCCATGCGGTGCTTGAGCCTGCTGTGGACTGCTTCAGCGTGACCGATGTGTTTGCGGTGATTGATTTCGAGGGCAAGGGTCTGTCTTTCAGCACAGACGACTGATACGGCTATAAGGGTAAAAATATGAGAATGTCATTTTCCAGAAGCAGAGCGCGGTCGCGCAGAATCATGCTGCGCGGTTTTCTGCGTTGGCTTTTCTACGCGATAGTTCTGCTTCTGTTTTATTTGTGGGAGACAAATCCTCTTATCAGGGGATTTTGCCCATTGCTTATCATACCGCTGGCTACTTCCGTTGCTATGCACGAGGGAGAGCTTGCCGCAGGCGTTTTCGGCGTTTTCTGCGGTCTTATGCTTGATATGGCAAGCGGCACGATTTTGGGTTTTTCTTCGCTGTGGCTGCTTGCGGCGTGCCCCGTTATATCGCTGCTTTCGCAGTTTTGCGTCAGGGTAAACGCGTTCAGCCACTTTGTTCTCAACTTCGCTGTGGCGCTGTCTGTGGGATTTCTTGACTTCCTGTTCATTCACTGGGTGTGGGAGAGGGGAGAGTCGCACATCACTTTCGCGTATGAAGTCCTGCCTGCATATCTGGGTGCAGTTCTCGGGGCTGTGCCGGTGTATTTCCTTGTGAGATTTATCTCAAGACGGCTGCGCGTAAGCGATGAACGCCGCCCCGAGGATTCTTCCCTTACATCCGAAAATGCGAATGATATAGTACGCGACTGAAACGAGGATGAGAAAATGAAATATTTCGGTGCAGACCTTGGAGAAAAGCATTCTGAGCTTAGCAAGCTTATCCGCAGAACGGACTCGGCGGACATAGCAAGGCAGCTTTCAACCGGAAAGAGCTTTTACAGAAGCTGATAATGTCGGAGGAAAAATGGCAAAGTTATCTGCATACCTGCGTTCAGCAGTGCTGGCCGCAATCGTAATAGTTGCATCATTCATGTGCGGACTTCGTCTGCTTCAGATTCAGATAGCAGACGGGGAAAAGTATCTTGCAATGACAAAACAGACCTATACCGCCGAGCAGTCTATCGAGGCTGCGCGCGGAAGAATATCCGACCGCAACGGAGTGGTCCTCAATACCAACGAGCTGTGTTACAGCGTAAATTTACAGATGGCGTCGCTCATTCCCGGCACGGAAAACGAGGTCATCTATCGCGTTCTTACAGTGCTTATCAAAAACGGGGATAAGTGGAACGATTCTCTGCCCATCACAGAGCAGCAGCCGTATCGCTTCTTAAACGGCAAGGATGCGCAGATAGATACTCTGCGCTCCGAGCTGGAGCTTGGCGTGTACGCCACCGTTGACAACTGTATCAACGAGATGTACAAAAAGTACGACATTTCCGACAAATATGACGAGCAGATGCGCCGCTATATCGCAGGCGTGCGCTATGAAATGCAGATAAAGGACTTCTCGTACAAAAATCAGTTCGTTATGGCTTCGGGCATATCCGAAAAGACCGTTGTTGAGCTTAAGGAGCTATATTCGCTGATCAACGGCGTGGATATCACCGAGGGCTGGAGCAGGGTGTACCTCGACGGCACACTGGCGCCCCATATCCGCGGAACGGTCGGAGCAATTTCCGCCGAGCAATATGCAGAGCTTCAGAATTCGGGCTATACACTTAACGATGTTATCGGCTTATCCGGCGTGGAGCTTGCTCTTGAGGAGACCCTGCGCGGCGAGCGCGGAACGCGCACCATCGTCAGAAGCTCCGACGGAACAGAGCTCTCCGACGAGATAACCGTCGATCCGAAAGCAGGAATGAGCGTAAGGCTTACGATAGACTCCAAGCTTCAGCAGAATGTTCAGGATATCATAAAGTATCATATCGACTTTCTCCATTCGCCTCACTATACGCAGAATGAGGACGGAAAGGAGTGCGCCTCGGGCGCGGCTGTCGTTCTTGATGTAAAGACAGGCGGAGTGCTTGCCATGGTCAGCTATCCGGGCTATGACATCAACGACCTTGTCAACAACTATGAAGCCGTTCTGTCCGCCGAGGATCAGCCGATATTCAACCGCGCACTCAACGGAACCTACCGCCCGGGCTCTACCTTTAAGACTGTGACTGCGACCGCCGCGCTTGCAGAGGGGATAGTCACTCCCGACAGCACGATTAACTGTACGGGAACCTATACCTTCTACGCGCCGGGCTTCACTCCGCATTGCTGGCAGCGGTATGGTCACGGTCCGCTTAATGTCAAGGGCGCGCTCAGGGATTCCTGCAACATCTTCTTCTACGAAACGGCGCGAATTATGGGCATAGACAGGCTTGCCTACTGGGCAAACAGGCTTGGCATAGGCACGGATCTCGGCTTCGAGCTGCCCATGCAGAACGGTCAGATGACCTCGCACGAGCTGTATGACCGTCTTGGTCTGACATGGAACGAGGGCGATATCGTTCAGGCAGGCATAGGTCAGTCCGAGACCCTGCTTACTCCTCTGCATATGGCGGTGCAGGCAATGACTATCGGAAACCGCGGAATAAGATACAAGCCGCACATTGTTGACGCTGTGTATAACTACGATTATACCGAGCTTATACAGAAAATCGAGCCCGAGATAGCGGATGATATCTCGGATTATGCCGATGTTTTTGAATCGGTCATTGATGGCATGATAATGGTATCCGAGTGGGGATTTTTCTCGTTTGACGACAAATACGTCAATATTTATGAGTACAAGGGAGCAGACCCGAGCAACGTTGCAACCAAAACCGGTACTCCGCAGAAGTCCGAAACCGTGTTCAGCTCGGCGGTTATCGGCTTTTATCCTGCGGACGATCCCGAGATATCCTTCGGAATCATTCTGGACGAGGGCGAGTACAGCCGTATAGTGGCTGCGAATATAATCGGCGCATATCTCACCGGTGAGTTTGAGCAGGTCTACGACGAGGAGGGCTTTGCAAGCCGACCGCTTTGATGTTATTGGTGTGAGATACAGATTGGTAATATTTGTTGGATATATTGCACAAAGAAAGTTGTAAATAATTACAGATAATTCACAAAAATTCGCTATATTTCAAAAAAGACCTTTTCAGAAATGTATTTTTGTGATAGAATGATAACAAGGTATGTTGTAAATTTTACAATTGGTCTTTACGATAAATAAAAAGTCGATTCAGCAGAGAGGGGAAATGATATGTCACAGATTATTGCAGTAACTGCCGGAAAAGGCGGTACAGGTAAGTCTACAACATCGGCAAATGTTGCCACAGCATTGGCTTCGCTTGGAAAAAAGACGCTTGTGGTAGAGCTTGACTTTGGTCTGAGATGTCTTGATATTATGCTTGGAATTAAAGATAAGGTAAAGCATGATATAGGTGAATATCTTGAGGGTAAGATCGATATTCTCACTGCGACGACAAAGGTCGATCGTGTAGACAATCTTTATCTTGTCTGCGCAACACGCAACCCGTTTATCGAAATCAATCCCGAGAAAATTATGGAAGTATGCGAGGAAATGCGCAAGCATTTCGATTACATAATCATGGATACCGCAGGTATCGGAAGCTCTGTGTTCAGCGTTATCAAGGCTGCTGAGCTTATCCTTATGGTAACTACTCCCGATACCGTCTGCGTACGCGACGGCGCTATCCTTTCGGATTTCCTGTACGTTAAGAACTGTACAAATCAGCGCCTTGTTATCAATAAGGTAAGCCCCAATTTCAAGGACGAGGAAATCCTGTACGACCTTGACGAGGTTATGGATAATGTGGGTATCCCGCTTATCGGCGTTGTTCCCGAGGATATGAATATCAAGATCTGCGGCGCCAAGGGCGAGCCGCTTCCTCCCAACTGCGGCGGTGCAAAGGCATATGCAGCTATTGGAAGAAGAATTCTCGGTGATGATGTTCCGCTGACAATTAATATCAACTGATTTTAGAGTATAGGGGGTTACTCCGTATGCGTATCGCATTAATCGCACATGACTCGAAAAAAGAACTGATGGTTCAGTTTTGTATAGCATACTGCGGCGTTCTCAGCAGGCATGCCATCTGTGCCACCGGCACTACCGGCAAGCTTGTAGCAGAGGCGACAGGTCTGCACATCCAGCGCTTTCTCAGCGGCTCTCAGGGCGGCGACCAGCAGCTTGCATCCAGCATTTCCTGCAATGAGATCGACCTTCTTGTTTTTTTTCGCGACCCCATGCACGCGAAATCTCACGAGCCTAATGACAACAATATATTGCGTTTGTGCGATGTTCACAATATCCCCGTTGCGACAAATATCGCTACTGCCGAGGCACTTATCCATGCGCTTGAGCGCGGAGATCTCGACTGGAGAGAGTATATGCGCTGAGCATACGCCTTTCCCAATCAAAGTTTATATGCACAACAAAACCCGTCAAAGTCCGAAAGCTTTGACGGGTTTTTGTATTGGTGGGACGGCTTATCCGATATTTCCACTCGCTTATATCCAAAACGGATTATTCATGAGTGGCTTACGAAAGCCTGCTATTATCTTTTCTTGCGCGGAGGTCTGCGCCTGCTGCGGCGCATATTGCTGTACAGTGCGGCTGCGGCAATGAAAGTCACTCCAACCAGCGCGCACAGGATAACAATAATTTTCGAGGGAGATTTGCTCTGTTCGGCGTAGCTGCTGTTGTACTCCGATGTTGCAGCAGAGGTTGCAGTCTGCTCGGCTCTTTTTGCGGCTTCCTCCGCTTCTGCTTTGGCTTTTGCTTCGGCTTCCTCCTGCTGACGCAAGCGCTCTTCTTCCGCTTTGGCTGCCTCTTCGGCTGCGGCGCGCTCGGCATATGTCGCAACGTTTTCAAAGAAATCTCCGCCGATAACATCCGCGCCGACGGTTGTGCGGTAAAGCCCGTATTCACAGGGCGAATAGGTTGCGATCTCGCTTGCTTTGGTTATCGGCGCATTTTTTCCGTACATCCAGCCGTAGAACCATGTCCAGTGCTGCGAGGTGTGACAGTCGAAGCCGCGGCGCGAAACCTCGAATGCGGTAAGCCCTCCGAGCGATTCCAGCGGAACATCCCAGTCCATGACAATAGGATTTTCTTCGTATAGGTGCAGGTAGGTCTTTTCGACATCCCATGTGCCGTATTCAGCAGCGCTTTCGGGGCGGAACTCAGGGTCGGCTGACAGCTCAACGGCTTGCATAAGCGCCTTTGCGCAGAGGATGTGAGTGCCGTGTCCATACTCGCCGTTGACATCGTGAGATACTGCGACAAGCGGCTTGAACCTGCGTATCGTGTCGGTCACATATGCAACATAGTCGTCAAACGTGACTCCGTAAGCCGCGAATGCGTTGAGCGCCTGCTCCTCCGACTCGGAGTAAAGGTCGGGGAACTGCGTCATCACGGGATAGTTGCGCACGCCGACTGCCCAGAGACCGTCCAGCTGCTCGTGGGGACGTGAGTAGGTGTCGAAGTGGTTGATTATGTAGGCGACCTGCACCTCCATGTCTCGCTCGATAGCGTAGTAGGGCAGTATTCCGGCGAAAAACAACTGCTCGTCATCTGCGTGAGAGGAAAGCAGCAGCAGGTCAGCCTGTTCGCAGGGCGGCTCCCATTGCTGCACCCAGTCGGGAATATCTCCCTTTGGGAAGCCGTACACCTGCGCAAGAGATGTGTACGCGTCAAAATTCATCACAAGCTCGGTAGGAGCGTAGCCGAAAAGCTCCGCTGCATTGACGTATTCGTGCAGAAAGCCGTTTTGTGCACATTCTACGCTTTTTCCGCTAGAGGTGTCGGTC
The DNA here is from genome assembly GCA_051882595.1 of Oscillospiraceae bacterium. GTDB lineage: Bacteria > Bacillota > Clostridia > Oscillospirales > Ruminococcaceae > CAG-115. The sequence continues at coordinate 18,065 of JBJESD010000037.1, forward strand.
AGCGTCCAGACTTCGGGCAGCCTGTTGAATACTACATAAAGCGAGGAGATGCCGTCGGGATTACTGAGCGTGACGCTTCCGGCGTAGGTATCGCAATAGCTGCGCTCGTTTCCGTCGCTCAGCGCATAGGCTGCGTCAAAGCCCTCGGCGGTGATTGCGGTTGTGGTGTGGTCGGCGTATTCCGCGTGCGCAGTCAGGCATATCGCACAGAAGCCTGCACATAACGCGGTAAGTATAGCGGATAAATATTTCATATTCATTTTCCTTTGTATATATTTGTATTTTCATTATACCATATCCGCAAGGATATGGCAGGCTGTCGATAAACCCTCATCTGCGTTGTCACTGCTGCAAACGACAGGCACAAAGCC